>SBBV01000327.1 GCA_005240015.1 Candidatus Odyssella thessalonicensis
CGCGCCGCCGCCGCCGACGCCAAGAACACGCTGCGCTGGTCGAGCCAAGGCGACGCGCTTACGGCCGACCCGCATGCGCAGAACGAAGGCCCGACGAACAGCTTCAACCTCACCGTTCACGAGCCGCTGCTCTACCGCGACCGCAATATGAAGCTCGAGCCGGCGCTGGCGCTCTCGTGGAAGACGGTCAACCCCACGACCTGGGAGTTCAAACTGCGCCAGGGTGTTACGTTCCACGACGGCTCGAAATTCACGGCCGAAGACGTGGTGTTCAGCTTCAAGCGGGCGCAGCTGCCGCCCTCGGACCATCGCAACTCGCTCGATACGATCGTCGACATCAAGCAGGTCGACGACTACACCGTCCACTTCGTGACCAAGGCGCCCAATCCGATCCTGCCCAACCAGATCACCCAGATCTCGATCATGTCGAAGGCCTGGGCGGAGAAGCACAAGGTCGAAAAGCCGCAGGATTACAAGAACAAGGAAGAGACCTACGCGGTCCGCAACGCCATGGGCACGGGCCCGTTCAAGATCAAGAAGCGCGATCCTGGCATCGAGACGGTTCTCGAGCGCAACCCGGCCTGGTGGGGCTGGAAGACCGCGCAGGGCGGCGGCAACGTCGACGAGATCATCTACCGCCCGATCAAGAACGCGGCGACCCGCATGGCGGCGCTGTTCTCGGGCGAGATCGACTTCGTGCTCGATCCGCCGGCGCAGGACCTCGAGCGCGTCAAGCGCGACGCGAAGCTCAAGGTGCTCGAAGTGGCGCAGGATCGCTCGATCTTCTTCGGCATGGACCAGGGCCGCGCCGAGCTCCGCAGCTCCAACGTCAAGGGCAAGAACCCGTTCGCCGACAAGCGCGTGCGCCAGGCGATGGACCTCGCCATCGACCGCGACTCGATCAAGCGCGTGGTGATGCGCGGCCTCTCCGCGCCGGCGGGCATCAATACCGCGCCGGCCATCAACGGCCACAGCAAGGCGCTCGACACGCCGACCAAGGTCAACATCGAGCAGGCGAAGAAGCTGTTGAAAGACGCGGGGTACCCCGAGGGGTTCTCGGTCAAGCTCGACTGCCCGAACGACCGCTACAACAACGACGAGCAGATCTGCCAGGCCGTCGTGGGCATGCTCGGCAAGATCGGGATCAAGGTGCAGCTCGACGCGCAGTCGAAGACGCTCCACTTCCCGAAGATCCAGAAGCGTGACACCGACTTCTACCTGCTCGGCTGGGGCGTGCCGACCTTCGACAGCCACTACGTGTTCAACTTCCTCTATCAGTCGAAGGGGTCGTGGAACGCCACCGGCTACAAGAACGACAAGGTCGACGCCAATACGACGGCCATGGCCGGCGAAATCGACCTCAACAAGCGGAACGGTCTGATCGTGGCCACTTGGACCCAGGTCAAGAGCGATGTCGTCTATCTCGCCGTCCACCATCAGCTCGTGACGTGGGCGATGGCGAAGACCGTCAACATGCCGATCATGATGAACGACCAGCCGCAGTTCCGGTACGCGAAGATGGCGCCGGCGCCCGCGGCCAAGAAGGGCAACTAGCGGAGGGCGGCGGCGCGGCCCCGCGCCGCGCCGCCTCCTTCACCACGCATAAACTGCGCCGCGCACGATGTTCGCCTTTGTGGTCAATCGGCTGCTGCAGGCGATCGGCGTCATGCTCGTGGTGGCGCTGGTCGCGTTCGTCATCTCCACCTATGTCGGCGACCCGATCAACAACATGGTCGGGCAGGAGGCGACGCACGAAGACCGCGATCGCATACGCGAGGAGCTCGGGCTCAACGATCCCGCGCCGGTGCAGTTCGGCCGCTTCGTCGGCGAGGCGCTGCGCGGCAATTTCGGCATCTCGTACCAGCTGAAGCGGCCGGTCTCGCGACTGATCGTGGAGCGCCTCCCGGCCACGCTCGAGCTCGTATTCGTCGCCGCGGTGTTTGCGCTGGTGTTCGGCATCATCGGCGGCGTCTACACCGGTCTAAGACGCAATGCGATGAGCAGCCGGGCGATCATGACCGTCTCGCTCGTCGGCGTATCGTTGCCCACCTTCGTGATCGGGATTCTGCTGATCTACCTGTTCGCGGTGCTGCCGAAGAGCTGCGTGCACGGCTTCTATCTGTTCGGGCAGCTCGTGTTCACGTGCGGTGAGCTCGAATTGCTGCAGCTTCCCTCGTTCGGCCGCGGCGACACGGTCGAGATCGGCAGCTGGCAGAGCGGCTTCTTCACCGCCGACGGCTGGCGCCACCTGATCCTGCCCGGGATCACGCTCAGCCTGTTCAACCTCACGCTGATCCTGCGCCTCGTGCGCTCGGAGATGCTGGAGGTGCTGCGCACCGACTACATCAAGTTCGCGCGCGCGCGCGGGCTCACCAACCGCGCCGTGCACTTCGGCCACGCGCTCAAGAACACGCTGGTGCCGGTGATCACGGTCGCGGGCATCCAGATCGGCACGCTGATCGCGTTCTCGACCGTGACCGAGACGGTGTTCCAGTGGCCGGGCATGGGCCTGCTCTTCATCCAATCGGTGCAGTTCGCCGACGTGCCGATCATGACCGCCTACCTGGTCGTGGCGGCGCTCATCTTCGTGGTCATCAACTTCACGGTCGACGTGCTCTACGCCGCGATCGACCCGCGGCTGC
>SBBV01000192.1 GCA_005240015.1 Candidatus Odyssella thessalonicensis
CGCGCCTGCGCTACGCACGTCGCTTTCGTCCGCGCCGATGGCCGGATCGGCCACGATCCGAGGCCTCGGCAGCGTAGAACGGCGGCTTTCCCCGGTACTCCTAACGAACTGCCGAACAAAGGAAATCCCGCGACCGTGCGCGCCAACGCGACCGCTGGCGCGGGCCGCGGCGGCCTCTGCTGATCTCAACGCGGCGGGGGCGCGCTCGCCCCCGCCCAAACGGTGGGAGGACAAGAACCATGGTTCGATTGAAGGTCAACGGCACCGACCAGAGCTTCGACGGCGATCCGTCGATGCCGCTGCTCTGGTACGTGCGCGACGTGTTGGGGCTCACCGGCACGAAATACGGATGCGGCATCGCGCAATGCGGCGCCTGCACCGTGCACCTCGACGGCCACGCGGTCCGGAGCTGCCAGACCGCGGTGCGCGACGCCGAAGGGAAGTCGGTCACCACGATCGAAGGGCTGCACCCCGAGGGCGAGCACCCACTGCAGCAGGCATGGCTGGAGGTGGGCGTGCCGCAATGCGGCTACTGCCAGACCGGCCAGATCATGCAGGCGGCGGCGCTCCTGAAGGAGAAGCCGAAGCCCACCGACGAGGACATCGACAACGCGATGGCGGGCAACATCTGCCGCTGCGGCACCTATGTGCGCATCCGCGCCGCCATCAAGCAGGCCGCGGGGTGATCGCCATGTTCAACATCCGCATCGAAAACGTGAGCCGCCGTGGAGTGCTGCAGGGTCTGGCCGCGACCGGCGGCCTCGTCCTCGCCGCCCGCTACCTCCCGTCGCCGGGCTGGGCCGCCGATCCCAAGACCGGCGCCGCGGCGATGCCACACGGCACCGTCAACGATCCGCGCGTCTTCGTCTCGATCGATCCCGACGGCACGGTCAGCATCGTCTGCCACCGCGCCGAGATGGGACAGGGCGTGCGCACCGGCATCCCGCTCATCGTCGCCGAGGAGCTCGAGGCGGACTGGGGCCGCGTCGAGGTGGTGCAGGCCATCGGCCACGAGGAGCGCTACGGCAACCAGGACACCGACGGCTCGCGCAGCACGCGGCACTTCATGCAGCCGATGCGCGAGGTGGGCGCCGCCGCGCGCATGATGCTCGAGGCCGCCGCCGCCAAGCGCTGGGGCGTCGACGTGAAGAGCGTCCAGGCGATCAACCACGAGGTCGTGCATCACCAGAGCGGCCGCAAGCTCGGCTATGGCGAGCTCGCGGCGGAAGCGGCGTCGATGCCGGTGCCGCCGAAAGACAAGCTCTCGATGAAGAAGCCCGACAAGTTCCGCTACATCGGCAAGGGCATGCCGATCATCGACGGGCCCGAGATCGTCACCGGCCAGGCGCAATACAGCATCGACGTGCGCCTGCCCGGCATGAAGTACGCGGTGATCGCGCGCCCGCCGGTGCATGGCGGGAAAGTGAGGCGCTTCGACGCCGCCGAGGCGATGAAGGTGAAGGGCGTCGAGAAGGTGATCGAGATCCCGGGCACGCCGCCGCCGGCGAAGTTCATGCCGCAGGGCGGCGTCGCGGTGATCGCCGACAACACCTGGGCCGCGATCAAGGGCCGCGAGGCGCTGAAGATCGAATGGGACGACGGCCCCAACGCCACGCACGACTCGGCCAAGTACAAGGCCGAGATGAGCGCCACCGCCCAGAAGCCGGGCAAGACCTCGCGCAACCGCGGCAACGTCGACACCGCGCTCGCGAGCGCCGCCAAGAAGGTCGAGGCCGAGTACTACATCCCGCATCACGCGCATGCGACGATGGAGCCGCCCTCGGCGACGGCCCTCTTCGATGACGGCAAGTGCGAGGTGTGGACCGGCGTGCAAAGCCCGCAGGCCGCGCGCGACGACACCGCCAAGATGCTGAAGCTGAAGCCCGAGGACGTGACGATCCACACGACGCTCCTGGGCGGCGGCTTCGGGCGGAAATCGAAGCCCGATTTCGCGATCGAGGCGGCGATCCTCGCCAAGGAGATGCCGGGGGTGCCGATCCGCGTCCAGTGGACGCGCGAGGACGACCTCCAGCACGACTACTACCACACGGTGTCGGTCGAGCGGATCGAGGCGGGCCTCGACGCGCAAGGGAAGACCGTGGCATGGCGGCACCGGAGCGTGGCGCCGACCCTGTTCTCGATCTTCCAGCCCGATCCCGGGCACGAGAGCGCCCTCGAGCAGGGGATGGGCCTCGTCGACAATCCGTTCGACGTCGCCAATCTCCGCTGCGAGACCGGCGAGGCCAAGGCGCGCGTGCGCCTCGGCTGGTTCCGCTCGGTCTCGAACATCCCGCACGCCTTCGCGGTGCAGTGCATGGCCGCCGAGCTCGCGCATGCCGCGGGCAAGGACCAGAAGGACTATCTTTTGTCCTTGATCGGCCCGGCGCGCATCGTCGATCCGAGGAAGGAGGGCGCCGAGCTCTGGAACTACGGCGACGACTTCGCCCAGTACCCGATCGACACGGCGCGCCTGCGCCGCGTCGTCGAGCTCGCGGCCGAGAAGTCGGGCTGGGGCCGGAAGCTGCCCGAGCGGCAAGGCCGCGGCATCGCCGTCCACCGCAGCTTCCTCACCTACGTGGCGACGGTGGTGCACGCCGCGGTCGACGCCAAGGGTCAGATCTCGATTCCGCGCGTCGACGTGGCGGTGGATTGCGGCGCCTACGTCAACCCGGACCGCATCCGCGCGCAGATGGAGGGTGCCTGCGTGATGGGCCAGAGCATCGCGCAGAAAAGCGAGATCTCGGTCAAGCAGGGGCGCATCGAGCAGGGCAATTTCGATGCGTTCGAGGTGGTGCGGATCAACGAGGCGCCCAGGGAGATCCACGTCCACATCGTCGAGACCGGCTTCGACGTGCCGCCGGCCGGCGTCGGCGAGCCGGGCGTGCCGCCGTTCCCGCCGGCGCTCGTCAACGCACTGTTCGCCGCCACCGGCAAGCGCATCCGCTCGCTGCCGATCAAGGATCAGCTCGCCGGCTGAGCGGCGCTGCCGGCCCTCGCTTCCCAGGCAATGCAAAGCGCATTGCCTGGGCCCCTTCTCTCCCGCCTGCGCGGGAGAGGAAGAGAGGGCTGCGCGCGGACCGACACTTTCCCTCTCCCGAGGGAGAGGAGGGGCCCATTCGCGCGTCTAGCGCGAATGGGAGATGAGGGCCGGGGCCGCAGCAGGCGAGGATCCCCGATAACACCGCGAAGTGAGCAGCGGCTCACAAGCTGCGGGCGCGCTTCACACATATTTGCATCACGGCGGAGGGCACGAATCGCAATGCGGCCGCGGCTCGCGCGTTTCCCGCGCGGAGGGGGCTCAAGCTTGAGGAGGAACTCATGTTGAAGTCGCTTACCTCCGCGCTGGCTGTGGCGGCGGCGCTGGCGCTCGCCAGCACGGCTGCGGCGCAGGAGCTGTCGGTCACGATCAAGTCCTTCGATCCGTCGGCCCGCACGCTCGTGGTCGAGGACGGCACCACCTACACGATCGAGGAAGGGGTGGCCGTCGGCCAGCTCAAGGCCGGCTCGAAGGTCAAGATCATGGTCCAGGAGAAGGCCGGCAAGAAGATCATCACCAAGGTTACCACCACCACCTCCGACTGAAGTAACGCTCGATCGAAGCAGCGCAGCGCGCCGGCCGTCGGGGCCGGCGCGCTGCTGCGCGTGATTGCTTTGCCGGCCCGAGCCTGAAATCCGGCGACGTTCCACCACGGAGGCACAGAGGACAAAGGGAAAGATTCGTTACGCGCCAAAGGCGCGTTATTTTTTTCTCTGTGCCTCCGTGTCTCTGTGGTGAAATCCCGTCTCCGCCGGCACCGGCATCGACAGGGGAGATGGGAGAATGGAAGGAGGCTGCACCTGCCGCCGCGTGCGCTATCGGATGACGAGCGCGCCGCTGTTCGTGCA
>SBBV01000027.1 GCA_005240015.1 Candidatus Odyssella thessalonicensis
ATCCTGCTGTTCGCGCTGGCACCCGATCTCCTGCTCGGCTGGACCAGCGCGTTCCGCCCGGACGAGAAGGACTTCGTGCCCGAGCGCTACGCGTCGCTGCCCGAGGTGGGGCGCCTCACGGGCCGCGGCAGCACGGCCAATCTCGAAACCGTGCTGGCGCTCAGGCCCGATCTCATCATCGACTACGGCACGATCAACGCCACCTATGTCTCGCTCGCCGACCGCGTGCAGCAGCAGACCGGAATCCCGTATCTGCTGCTCGACGGCAAGCTCGACCGCATCGCCGATTCGCTCTTGCTGCTCGGCGAGGCCGTGGACCGGCGCGAGGTGGGCGAGGGCCACGCGGCCTATGCCAGCAACCTGCTGCGCGCGTTCGACCATGCGATCGGCGCCATCCTGGCCGAGAAGCGCCCGCGCGTGTACTACGGCCGCGGCCCCTCCGGCCTGCAGACCGGGCTCGCCGGTTCGATCAACACCGAGATCATCGAGCGGGCGGGTGG
Source organism: Candidatus Odyssella thessalonicensis (assembly GCA_005240015.1). Lineage (GTDB taxonomy): Bacteria > Pseudomonadota > Alphaproteobacteria > Bin65 > Bin65 > SBBV01. The sequence goes on from SBBV01000027.1 coordinate 501, forward strand.
CGTCAACGTCGCGGCGTCACTCGGCCCGGGCGGGCTCGTCAACGTCTCGCTCGAGCAGGTGCTGGCCTGGAATCCCGACACGATCCTCACGATCGATCCGGCGTTTCACCAGCGCGCGCGCACCGATTCGGCTTGGAAGGACGTGAAGGCGGTGCGCGAGAAGCGCGTCTACCTCTCGCCGAGCCTGCCGTTCGGCTGGATAGACTTCCCGCCGGCGATCAACCGGCTGCTCGGGCTGCAATGGCTCGCGCACCTTTTCTATCCGGAGCAGTTTCCTGACGACCTTCGGCCGATCGTCAAGGATTTCCACCGCCGCTTCTATCACCGCGTGCCGACGGACAAGCAGCTCGAGCAGCTCCTCGCCAACGCGCTGCCGGCGGGGAAATGAGCCGCCGCCCGCTCCTGGCGGCCGTCGTCGCCGTCGTTCTCCTGATCGCCGCTGTAATCCTCGCTTTTGCAATCGGGCGTTTTCCGATTTCGCCGGGCGAGCTCGCGACGCTGGTCTGGGCGAAGCTCACTGGCAGCGCGCACGGCCTTCCGCCCACCGCCGAGACCGTGCTGTTCCAGATCCGCGGGCCCCGCGTCGTCGCCGCACTGCTGGTCGGGGCAGCGCTGGCCGCGGCCGGCGCCGCGTATCAGAACCTCTTCCGCAACCCGCTCGTCTCGCCCGACATTCTCGGCGTCTCGGCCGGCGCCGCGCTCGGCGCGGCACTCGGCATCTTCCTCTCGCTCGATCTCTGGTGGATCCAGGGGCTCGCCTTCGCCTGGGGGCTCGGCGCGGTGGCGGCGGTCTACCTCATCGGCCAGGCCGTGCGCGGACACGATCCCATCCTCGTGCTGATCCTCGCCGGCGTCGTGATCGGCGCGCTGCTCGGCAGCGTGCTCGCGCTCCTGAAGTACCTTGCCGATCCCTACAACCAGCTGCCCGCGATCACGTTCTGGCTCTTGGGCTCGCTCGCCGCCACCAATCTCGGCGACATCGCGACCACGTTCGTCCCGGTGCTGATCGGGCTCGTGCCGCTCTGGCTCCTGCGCTGGCGCATGAACCTGATGGCGCTCGGCGACGAGGAGGCGAAGTCGCTCGGCGTTGACGTCGTGCGCGTGCGGCTTGCGGTGATCGGGGCCGCAACCTTGATGACCGCCGCCGTCGTCTCGATCAGCGGCATCGTCGGCTGGATCGGCCTGCTCGTGCCGCATTTCGCGCGCCTCCTCGCCGGGCCCAACTTCACGCGGCTCCTGCCGACGGCGGTGTTGCTCGGCGCGGCATTCCTGCTGCTGGTCGACACGTTGGCGCGCACCATGGCGCGCATCGAAGTGCCGTTGGGTGTGCTCACCGCCTTCATCGGCACGCCGTTCTTCATCTGGCTGCTCGCGACCGCGCGGCGGAGCTGGCAATGAAGCTCGCGGTCCGCGATCTCGCCTTCGGCTATCCGGGCAAGCGCGTCGGCCAAGGGGTCACGCTCGAGCTCGGCGAGGGCGAAGTCGTCTGCCTGCTCGGCCCCAATGGCGGCGGCAAGACGACCCTGTTCAAGACCATGCTCGGCCTCATCCCAGCGCAGGGCGGCGAGATCCGCTATGGCGACGCGCCGCTCGCGCGCCTTGCGCACGCCGAGGTGGCGCGCATCGCCGGCTACGTGCCGCAGGCGCAGACCGGCTATTTCCCGTTCACGGTGTTCGACGTGGTGCTCATGGGCCGCGCCGCGCACCTCGGGCCCTTCGCCGCGCCGGGCAAGCGCGACCGCGAGATCGCGCGCGAGGCGCTCGCCACGATCGGCATCGAGCGCCTCGCCGATGCGGTCTACACGCGCATCAGCGGCGGCGAGCGGCAGATGACGCTGATCGCGCGCGCACTCGCGCAGCAGCCGCACATCCTGGTGATGGACGAGCCCACGGCGAGCCTCGATTTCGGCAATCAGGTGCGCGTCCTGGAGCGCATTCAATCGCTGGCGCGCGCGGGCCTGGCGATCGTGCTCTCGACCCACGATCCCGACCAGGCGTTCCTCGTCGCCGACCGCGTCGCGATGCTGCACGAGGGCCGGCTCGTGCGCCTGGGTCCGCCGGCCGAGACGATCACGCCGGAGAGCTTGAAGCTCGTCTACGGGGTCGACATTGCCGTCGTCGAGATCGCCGCGGGCGCCGTCACGCGCCGCGTCTGCGTGCCATCGCTTTCGCCTAGGCGCCGTTCCACACCACCCGGCCCAACGCACTGACGTCGTAGCCGCCGAGCGCTGCGGCGCGGCGCTTGAACGCGGGTGTAGCGGCGAAGCGGAACAGCGCCTGCGCCGGCGCCTCGAAATAGCTCTTGCGCCGCATCGCGAGATCGAAGCGCTCCTCGGCGAGTGGCACGAAGGCCAAGCGGAATCGGCGGGCCACCGCCTCGACCGCCAGCCCCGCATCGGCGCGGCCCTCGACAATGGCGAGGCCGACGTCGGTCTCGCTCAACACCGGCGGATGCACGAAATTCATGTCGGCCGGCTTCAGGCGCGCCTCGGCGAGGAAGCTCAGCAGCAGAAGATGGCTGCCGGCCGAGGGCTGGCGCAGCATGAAGCGCGCTCTCTTGCGCTTCAGATCGGCGATGCGGCGGAGCTTCAGCGGATTGCCGGGCGCCAGCACGAGCCCCTGGCGGCGCTCGGCCCAGTGGATGAGCACGACGTCGCGCAGGCCCGCGGCCTCGCGCAGCACCGGCACATTGTATTCGCCGGTCTTGGCGTCGCGCACATGGAGCCCGGCCATCAGCGCTTCGCCGGCCGCGAGCTGCTTCAATCCGTCGAGGCTGCCGCTCGCGCGCAACGCGAGCCCGCAGCCGGATTCGCCGACGGCCCAGTCGAGCAGCGGGTCGTGGCTGCCCGCCACCACCGGCGCCGGCGGCCGCGTCTCGAAGCCGAGCCCGGCATAATCGGTGTTCTCGGCCACCCACAGGTCGATGAGGTACTTCGGGAACAACCACTTCCCGGTGACGCGCGAGCACGGAATGCGCCGAGCACGCAGCAGCGCGTAGACCTTGCGCTGCTTGATGCGCAGGTAGTCGGCCACCTCCTTCGTGCTCATGAATTCGCGCGCCACGGCTTCCCCCGCGCTCGGTGCCGCGAGCGTGCCGGGGCGGCGGCGCCCGTGTCAACGTACGCAGCAAAGGCAGAGTGAACAGGAGGCGGGAAGCCGGGGAGCGGAAGGTTCACCGCGAAGGCATGAAGCCACGATGGCGGCAAGGGATGGATTGCGCCGAGAAGCGCGCCAATACGGCCTCCTTCTCTTCCTTCGTGCGCGCGTTCGCGCGGGACACCGGCGCCGCTGGCGCCGACGCGCCGTCTCGTCGTGCGCGGCTTCTACCGCTTCGTGCGCAATCCGATGTATGTCGCCGTGACGCTTCTGATCCTCGGCCAAGCGCTGCTTTTCGGCGATTGGCGCCTCGCGGTCTATGCCGTTGTGTTCTGGCTCTGCTGCCACATGTTCGTCGTGACCTACGAGGAGCCAACCCTGCATCGCACCTATGGCGCCGAATACGAGGCTTATCGCGCCGGCGTCGGGCGATGACTGCCGCGCCTTACGCCGTGGCGCCCGGGCAGTGGCTGATGCTTGCTTTCGGCGCCGCGCGGCCCCAATTGCGGTGGGAGCCTCTTCGCCCGGAGAAATTTAATGCGCCGCCTTGCCTGCTTCGCGCTTGTGCTCGTGCTCCTCGCCGCGGCGCCGGCTGCGGCCGAGGAGAGGATCGACTGGGCCAAGGGGCCGTTGCCCGCGATCGACGGGCGCACGCATGCGCCGGCGCTGTTCCAGAACAAGGTCGTGCTCGTCGTCAACACGGCCTCGTTCTGCGGCTACACCGGCCAATACGAGGATCTGCAGAAGCTGTGGCGGAGATACCGCGAGAAGGGCCTCGTCGTCTTGGGCGTGCCGGCCAACGATTTCGGCGCGCAGGAGCCGGGCAGCAATGCCGAGATCAAGAGCTTCTGCGAGCTCAACTACGGCGTCGATTTTCCGCTGCTCGAGAAGCAGACCGTGGTGGGAGTGAAGGCGCACCCCCTCTACCGCTGGGCCGCGGCACGCACCGGCCCCGCGGGTGTACCGCGCTGGAACTTCCACAAGCTGCTGATCGGCCGCGACGGCAGGCTCATCGCCTGGTTCTCGACCCAGACGCCGCCGCTCGATGCCACGATCGCCGGCGCGGTCGAGAAAGCGCTCGCGGGGCCGAGCAGCAACGACTGAACCAAGATCCGAAAAAGCGAAGCGGCCCATCCGGTCTGGGGATGGGCCGCTCGCGATTCGGGCTGGCCGGGCCGCGCTTAGTAGCAGGTGTACCGGTAGCGATAGCGCCAGCGGTAGCCGTCGGTCACGTAGACGTAGCGGTAGAGGCAGTTGCCGCGCCAGAACGTGCCGTAGCGGTAGTAGTAGTGGCCGGCCTGGGCGACGCCGGGCGCCGAGGTCACCTCGGGGCCGATCTCGGCGGCCGGGGTGGCCGCCGAGGCAGTACCCGCAAGGCCGATCGCAAGCGCGGCCGCGGCGGTGAGGGTGAGCAGGCTCTTCATGGCGGTGGTCCTTCACGTTCGGGTTGGTCCGTCGAGGCGCTGTCGTTTCGCCTCATCTGACGCGGACTATGCCCGAACCCGCTCTCTGCCGCAGTGAAGCGGTTCACCGGCGGTTGATGAAGTGGTTCACAGGCCCGCATTAACCATCATCCCGAGCGCAGCGAAGGTCTTGCTTCAACCGCCGAACGCGCTCGCCGCCGGAGGCTAGATCCTTCGCTTCGCTCAGGATGACGACCCAGAAAGAACAGTTGCGCGCGGCGGAAGGCGCCGACAAGTTCGGCGCGTCGACACGCGGGTCCGCGGGCAAGCGGGGAATGGCTGCAGAACCACTGGTGCTTCACGTCATCGCCGGGCTCGGCATCGGCGGCGCCGAGCGCATGCTCGCGGCGCTGGTGACCGCAAAGCGCGACGCGCCGCATCGGCAGGTCGTGGCCGATCTGTTGCAGGCCGGCGCGCTCGCGCCCGAGATTCGTGCGGCCGGGGTCGCCGTGCACGAGCTTCGCCTCACGAGCCCCTTGGGCGTGCCGCGCGCGGTCGCGGCCCTCGCCCGCATCGTCCGCGAGTTCCGGCCCGCCGCCGTCCAGAGCTGGATGTACTATGCCGATCTCCTGGCGCTGTGGGCGCTCGAGCGCTCGGGCCGGCGCAAGGAGACGCGGCTCTATTGGGGCGCGCGCAGGCGCGGATGGTCCAGCGCAGCGCCAGGCCGTAGCGGCTCTGGTCCATGTCGGAACAGCGCACGCCCCAATAGAGCCGCGTCTCCTTGCGCCGGCCCGAGCGCTCGAGCGCCCACAGCGCCAGGA
>SBBV01000457.1 GCA_005240015.1 Candidatus Odyssella thessalonicensis
CCAGTATTCTCTTGAACAGCCGCTGGATCGAGACCTATGCGCGGCTCGGCTTCGATCTCCTGACCTACAAGACCGTGCGCACCGCCGAGCGCCGCTGCCATCCGCCGCCGAACTGGCTCTTCCTCGATCCCGGCTCGCTCGCCGGCATCGACGACCCCGAGCGCCCGGTCACGGTCGCGGCCCAGCCGCCCGAAGCCGCGGGCGCGAGTCTCGCCGGCTCGTTCGGAACACCCTCGGTGCCGCCCGAGCTCTGGCAGCCCGATATCGCGGCGGCCAAGCGGGCGCTTGCGCGCGGCCAAGCGCTCATCGTCTCGGTGGTCGGCACGGCGCGGCCGGGTGCCGACGAGGCCGCGTTCGTCGCGGATTTTGCCGATCTCGCGCGCCGCGTGGCCGCCGGCGGCGCCGATATCGTCGAGGCCGACCTGTCCTGCCCCAACGTGGCGCGGCGCGAGGGCGAGGTCTATCGCGATGCGCGGCTTGCGGGCGTGATCGCCCGCGCGATGAAGGATGCCGCGCCCGATCGGCCGCTGCTGCTCAAGATCGGCGACATTCCCGATCGCGCCGAGCTCGCGGCCCTCCTCGAGGCGATCGCCGGTGCCGCCGACGGCGTCGTCATGATCAACGCGCCGAGCCGGCGCATCCTCGACCGCGGCGGCGGCGCGGCCTTCGGCGCGAACCGCGAGCGCGCCGGCGTCACCGGCGCCGCGATCCGGCCGCTTGCGCTGCGCGCCGTCGGGGACGCCGCGAACATCATCGCGCGCCGCGGGCTGAAGCTCGCGATCGTGGGTGTCGGCGGCATCGGCTCTGCCGCGGACGCGCGCGCGTTCCTCGATGCGGGTGCTGCGGCGGTGCAGGCGGCCACGGCAGCCGCGTGGGATCCCTATCTCGCCGCCGAGCTCAAGGCCGCGGCGCCGGAGATCTAGGCCTTGCGCGCCGACGCCTCGCCGGCCTGATGCCAATCGTGCTCGGAGATGTCGAACACGACGCCGTTCGGGTCCTTGTACTTGGTCTCGGCGTCGACCCCCGGATAGGCGGGCAGCGTCATGAAGAAGGCGCCGCCGGCCTGCTCGATGCGCGCCTTGGTTTCGTCCGCGTCGTCGACGACGAAGCCGAAATGATGCAGGCCCGCCCAGTCCGGTCCGTTCTTCATGCCGCCCTTGCCGTCGGGGAAGTTGAGCAAGGTGAGGTTCATGACACCGTCCGAAAGCATGATCGCGTTGCCGATCGGGCTCTCGGCCTGGTGCACGCGCTTCAGATCGAAGCACGTCTCGTAGAAGCGCGCGGCGCGCTCGAGGTCGGGCACCTGCATCGCGATGTGGCGCAGTTTCGCCATGGCTTGCCTGCTGAATGAGATCGGATCCGCGCCGAGAAGTGTTGGATTGGAGCGCGCGTTGTCAAGCGCGGCGCGCGCTAGGGGAATTGTTCGATGTTCACGCTGTTCCTGACCTTCCATCCGCGCGACCCCGCCCGGCGCACGAGCGAAGCGGACGTCGCGCGCGCGGGCGAGATCGTGAAGTCGGTCGCGGGCCTGCGGCGCGGCCTCGTGTTCACGCCCGAGCGGGCACCCGATCCCTTCGTCGAGTATCCGCCGCCGCCGCAGCTGGCGCTGCAGCTCTATTTCTCCGAGATCGCACCGCTCGAGGCGGCGGCGGGCCGCGGCGGCTCTTTGCAGGCGCTGGCCGAGTTTGCGAGCGTCGACATGGCCGGCGGCGCGCAGCAGGCGATGCTGGTGCGCGCGTTCCCGGTGCCGGCGCCCGCCCTCCGTTCGAAGCCGGGCGCCGTGCCGTGCTCCGACATCATCCACTATCCCGGACGGGCCGAGGATCTCAATGCCTGGCTCGCGTTCTATTTCCAAAGCCACGTGCCGCTGATGCAGAAGCTGCCCGGCCTCCGCGAGCTCGAGATCTACACCCGCATCGATTGGGTCAGCGCGCTGCCCTGGAAAAAGGTCGAATACTTCCAGCGCAATAAGGTGGTGTTCGACGACGCGGCGGCGGTGGCGGCGGCGCTGCAATCGCCCGTCCGCGCCGCGATGCGGGCCGATTTCCTGAGCTTCCCGGCCTTCACCGAAGGCAACCGCCACAATCCGATGGCGACCTACGAGATCGTGCGGTGCTAGCGCCGTTCCGCTAGGCCGGATTGGCACGCAAGGTGCAATAATGAATATTGCTCGGGATTGGCCCGGGCCCTATAGTCGGGCGATCCGGTTCGCGACGCTCGCGCCGAGGTGGGATCCAATGCGCAAAATCGTCTCGCTGGCGGCAATCGTTGCCGCTGTTTTCGCCGCGCCCGCGGGCGCACAGGAAGTCAAGCTCAAGGCCGCAAGCTTCCTGCCGCTGACGCAGAGCTTCGGCGTGCACTTCAAGCGCTGGGTCGACGAGACCAACAAGCGCGGCAAAGGCGTTCTGCAGATCGACGCCGTCGGGCCCGAGGCGATCCCGGTGCCCGAGCAGCCCAATGCCGTCAAAAGCGGCGTGATCCAGATGCACTACGGGCCGCCCACCTTCTACACCGGCACGATGTGGGAGGGCGAGGCGCTGAGCCTCTCCGAGACCACGATCAAGGCGCTGCGCGCCAACGGCGGCTGGGCCTATCTCGACAAGCTGCACCAGGAGAAGATGAACGCGGTGCTGCTCGCGGGGCTCGGCGACGGCGTCAAGTTCTTCGTCTACACGACGACGCCGGCCAGGGCCGACGACAAGGACAAGCCGATGGCGGGGCTCACGCTCCGCTCGGTGCCGCTGTACCGCGTGTTCTTCGAGAGCTTGGGCGCCCGCACCGTCTCGCTGCCCCCGGGCGAAGTGTTCACCGCGCTCGAGCGCAAGGTCGTCCAGGGCTATGGCTGGCCGCGCTGGGGCGTGAAAGACATGGGCTGGCTGCCGGTCACCAAGTACCGCTACGGTCCCGGCTTCTTCAACGTGAACGTCAACGTGCTGGTGAACCTCGACACCTGGAAGAAGCTCGGCGAGCCGCAGAAGAAGCTCCTCAACGACATGGCGCTCTGGCTCGACGACGAATGGCCGAAATGGCGCGCGGCCCAGGACGCCGACGAGGACAAGATCCAGAAGGACGCCGGCGTGCAATACGTCGATCTCGGCGGGTGGTTCAGCAAGCGCGCGCACGACGCCTATTGGGCCGATCTCGAGAAGAAGAGCCCGCAGCACATTCCGCATCTGCGCAAGCTGGTAACCCAGAAATAGCGCGCCGATCACCCGCCATCGCAATCAGGCCGCCGCCTCCGGGGGGACGGCTAAGCTTCGGAGTAGAGACATGCATGCACGCTCGATCCTGACCGCCGGCTCGGTCCTGCTGGCCCTGGCCGCGGCCCCCTCGACTGCGCCGGCGCAGGAGGTGACGCTGCGCGCCGCCTCGTTCCTGCCGCTCACCGTGAACTACGGCGCGATCTTCAAGCGCTGGGTCGACGAGGTGAACAAGCGCGGCAAGGGCACGCTGCAGATCACCGTGGTGGGGCCGGAGGCGATCCCGACCTTCGAGCAGTGGAACGCGGTGAAGTCGGGCGTCGTCGACATGCATTCGGGCCCGCCCGCTTATTACGTGGGCACGCTGGTGGAAGGCGAGGCGGCGATCCTCGCCGATCTTCCCGTCGCGGAGCAGCGCAAGAACGGCGCGCTCGCCTATCTCAACAAGCTGCACAACGAGAAAATGAACGTGTGGCTGCTGACCGCCTACGCCGACGGCGTCGGTTTCCACGCCTACACGACGAAGCCGCACAAGCCCGGCGCCAAGCCGTTCGACGGCTTCCGCCTGCGCTCGACGCCGAACTTCAAGCGCTTCTTCGAGGATCTCGGCGCCACCACGGTGACGATGCCGCCCGGCGAAGTGTTCACCGGGCTCGAGCGCAACGTCGTCGACGGCTACGGCTGGCCGCGCTGGGGCATCCAGGACATGGGCTGGACGAAGCTCACCAAGTTCCGCTACGACCCGGGGTTCTACAACGTCATCGTCAACATCATGGTCAATCTCGACCGCTGGAAGAAGCTCGACAAGAAGCAGCAGGATTTCCTGACCGAGATGTCGATCTGGCTCGAAGGCGAGTGGCCGAAATGGCGCGACGAGATCAACGCGAAGGAAGCCGACATCCAGGAAAAGGGCGGCGTCAAGGTCGTCAACATGGGGCCGGAGTTCAGGAAGCGCGCACACGACATCTACTGGGAGGCGTTGGCGAAGCTGAGCCCGCGGCACATACCCGAGCTGCGCAAGCTCTTGACGAAGTAGCGCCGCTGCCGTTGGCCGCCGCCCGCGACCCGGCCCCGGCGTGCAGCCGCGCCTGATGACCGCTCCTCCCGACTGAGCGGCCATGGCGGCGGCCGCCAAGCTCTACGGCTATCTGCTCGAAGTCTGCGGACTCGTCGCGGCGCTGCTCGTCTTCACAATGACGAGCCTGATCGTCGCCGACGTGGTGTTGCGCAATTTGTTCAACACCACGTTGCCGGCCAGCGTCGAGCTTACCGAATACGCGATGTTCTACGCCGCGGCCTTCGCGGCGCCTTGGCTGCTGCGCCGCGGCCAGCACATCCGCATCGACGTCGTGATCGCGCGCGTGCCCGCCGCGGCCGGGTGGCTGATGGAGATCGCGTGCGATCTCATCGGCCTAGCGCTCTCGCTGCTCATGACCTGGTACGGCTTCGCGATGGTGCTGAGGAGCGCGCGCGGCGACACGCTGATCGTCAAGAACCTCATCTTCCCGGAGTGGTACGTGCTCTGGCCGCTGCCGCTGATGTTCGTGCTGCTCGCGCTGGAGTTCGTCTTCCGCCTGCATCGCGTGCTCACCGGGCCGAGGCAGGCCCGGCGCGAGGGTGGCGCGGTCTGATCCATGCACTGGACGGAAGCGCTCCTCCTGCTCATCGGCGGCGTCAGCATATTGCTGGCGCTCGGTGCGCCGGTGGCCTTCGCGTTCATCGCCGTCAACGTGGTCGGCGCGTTCCTGTTCCTCGGCGGAGAGGTGGGGCTGCTGCAGCTCGCGCGCAACATGGTGAACTCGGTGTCGAACTTCGCGTTCACGCCGATTCCCATGTTCCTCTTGATGGGCGACATCCTGTTCCATACCGGCCTTGCGATAAAGGCGATCGACGCGGTGAGCCTCGTCATCCGCCGCGTGCCGGCCCGGCTCTCGGTGATCGCACTCGTGGCCGGCACGATCTTCTCCGCCGTCTCGGGCTCCACGATCGCCACGACGGCGATGCTGGGCGCCCTCCTGCTGCCCGAGATGCTGAAGCGCGGCTACGAGCGGAAGCTCGCGATGGGCCCGATCATGGCGATCGGCGGCGTCGACATGCTGATCCCGCCCTCGGGCCTGGCCGTGCTGCTGGGCGGCCTCTCGGGCATCTCGATTTCGGGCCTGCTCATCGGCGGCCTGATCCCGGGCCTCGCCTTGAGCGCCGTGTTCATCGGCTACATCGTCGTGATCGCCTGGCTCAAGCCGTCGCTGGCGCCGACCGGCGACATCCCCGATGTCGAGGGCTGGCAGCGCTGGAGGCCTTTCGTCTTCAACGTCGTCCCCCTCGTCGTCATCATGTTCATGGTCATCGGCAGCATGGTGCTGGGCTGGGCGACGCCGACCGAATCGGCTGCCGTCGGTGCCGCGACCACGCTGGTCTACGCCGCCGCGTTCAGGGCACTCACCTGGAAGGCGCTCAAGAACGCGCTCCTCAGCACGGCCGGCGTCACCGGCATGATCATGTTCATCATCCTGGGCGCCACGACCTTCGCGCAGATCCTGGCGTTTACCGGCGCCACTACCGGCATCGCCGCCGTGGTCACCGAGTCCGGGCTCTCGCCGACCGCGATCCTCATCGGCATGCTCGGCATCCTCATCATCCTCGGCCTCTTCATCGACCAGGCCAGCATCATGATGCTGACGGTTCCGTTGTTCATGCCGCTGGTGAAGAAGTTCGGCTTCGACGAGGTGTGGTTCGGCATCATGTACCTCGTATGCATGCAGCTCGGCCTGCTCTCGCCGCCCTTCGGCCTGCTGCTGTTCACGATGAAGGGCGTAGCGCCGCCCGAGATCTCGATGGGCGAGGTCATCCGCGCCGCGATACCCTATCTGTTGTTCGGCATGCTGCTGCTGGCGCTGATCTTCTTCGTGCCCGGCATCGCCACCTGGTTGCCGAGCCGCATGTAGCGTCCGACACTCGAGAAGGCGGATATTCGCCGATGGGCGCACGCGCCATGCCGCAATCGAACGTCCCGCGCCGCGAAACGAAGCGCCTCGTCGCCGGCCGCGGCGCCTTCACCGGCGACATCGTCCTGCCGCGCATGGCGCATGTGGCGTTTCTGCGCAGCCCGCACGCGCATGCGCGCATCGCCTCGATCGACGCGTCGGCCGCCCGCAAGCTGCCCGGCGTGCTGCTGGTGGCGACCGCGGCCGATCTCAAGCCGGTGTGCCGGCCGATGCAGACCGCGATGGCGAACGCGCCCGATCATGTCTCGCCGCCGCAGATGCCGCTTGCCGATGGAATCGCGCGCTGGCAGGGCGAGCCGGTCGCCGCGGTCGTGGCCGAAACCCCCGCCGCGGCGGAAGATGCCGTGGAGGCGATCGAGGTCGAATGGGAAGAGCTGCCGGCGGTGACCAATGCTGAGGCAGCGCTCATCGAGGGCGCCGCCCCCGTGCACGAGGCGCTCGGCCACAATCGCGCGCTCGACCGCGTGCTCGGCAAGCCCGACGTGGCGGCGGAGCTGGCGCAAGGCGAGGTCATCGTCGAGCGGCGCTTCGGCTTCAATCGCCACACCGGCGTGCCGCTCGAGCCGCGCGTCATCATCGCCGATTACGATCCGATCGAGGATGCGCTGACGGTGCATCAATCGAGCCAGGTGCCGCACCAGAACCACGACGTGTTTGCGCGCCTGCTCGGGATTCCCGAGCACCGCGTGCGCGTCATCTGCCGCGATGTGGGCGGCGGCTTCGGCATCAAGCTGCATGTCTATCCCGACGAGCTCGCGACGGCCGCGCTGGCCAAGCTCGTCGGCCGGCCGGTGCGCTTCGAATCGCGCCGCACCGAGGCGTTCGTGTCGGACGTGCATGCGCGCGAGTTCGAGGTCACGGCCAAGCTCGCGGCCAAGGCCGACGGCACGATCGCGGCGATCGAATCCGACATCGTCTGCGCGGCCGGCGCTTATTCCATCTATCCGCGCGGGAGCTTCGGCGATGCCACGCTTGCCGGCATGATGATGGG
>SBBV01000069.1 GCA_005240015.1 Candidatus Odyssella thessalonicensis
GGCGCGCTGCGCGCGCCCTCCTTCCACAAGCGGGGCGTCAACCTTGTCGGCGCTGCGCCGCCGCGATCTCTCTCGCCCATTTCGAACGCTTCACCTGTGGAGGGAGGGCGCGCGCAGCGCGCCCCTACGTGTGAGACGCTCTACTTTTTCAGAATAGCGGGCCAGTTCTGGTCGGCGCGCTTGATGCGGCCGGGGATGTCCTCGGACCACTTCGAGCGCACCGTCGTGTTGTAGTTGAGGTAGAGCTTGCCGTTCACGATGCTCCACGCATCCGGCTCGGTCTTGACCGCGTAGCCCTCGCTCGCGCCGAACGCGCAGTAGCCGCCATATTGCGGCGCGTATTTCGCCGGATCGGCCTTGAAGGCGTCGCGGTTGGCGGCGCTGGCGAGGTGCCAGGTGGCACCCTTCCACTGGAAACTGAACTGCGGGTCGCCCTTCACCGGCTTCTTCTCGGTAAAGTATGCGACCGGATCGTAGCCGTTGATGGCGACCCCTTTATCCGCGAAGACCGCGGGCTTGTCGGCGTGCGCGGCGCCGGCGGCGAAGGTGGCGAATAGGATGACGGCGACGAAGCGAAGCAGCGCTGGCATGGCGATCCCCATGAGTCGATGTTGCGCGGCAAACTAGCGCGCACGCCGCGCAAATCGAGTCACGCCTCGTCACTTGGACGTGAGTCGATATTTCACACCGGCTGTCGCCGAAGCGCTACTTCGCCAGCGCTTCGAACTTGGCCGCGCCGAGGCCGGCCATGTTGGCCGCGGCCTTGAGCTCGCCCCAGGTGGTGGCATCGATCGGAATGCCATTGGCGAGGCGCGCGCCGCGGCTGAGGCGCTCGGGATCGCCGGGAACCAGCACAGGCGCGGAGGGATCGGCGGGCGGCGAGGCCTTGAAGTAGGCGAAGACCGCGTCGATCTCGGATTTCAGCTGCTTCATGTCCGTGAGCCGCGCGGGATCGATGACGATCTCGAGCATGTTGTTGACGACGCCGTGCACGCGCGGGTGATGCGGCGCGATCGTGAGCCCGCCCACGAGCGCCGCGCCGAAGATCTCGGCGAACAGCGCGAGGCCGTAGCCCTTGTGCTCGCCGAAGGTGACGACGGCGCCGGCCGGCGTCGGCGGCTCCACGAACATCACGTTGGGATCGGTCGTGGGCTTGCCCCTGGAGTCGATGAGCGTGCCAGCGGCGACCTGCTCGCCCTTGTTCTTGGCGACGCGGACCTTGCCAAGCGCGATCTTGCTGGTCGCGAAGTCGAGGATCGTCGGCGGATTGGCGCCGGTCGCGGGCAAGGTGAGGCAGATCGGATTGGTGTTGAAGCGCGCGTCGCTGCCGCGGAACGGCGCCACCAGCGCGCGGTGGCCGCCGACATTGACGAAATGCAGCGAGACCATGCCGGCCTCGGCGCAGCGCTCGCCGTAGGTGCCGACGCGGCCGATGTGGTGCGACATGATCAGGCCGGCGACGGCGACACCCTGCTGCTTGGCGCGCGCGATCGCGCGGTCGGTCAGCTCCATCGCCACCACCTGGCCGTGGCCCATCTGGCCGTCGCCGACGAGGAACGGGCCGTCGTCGCGGACGAGCCTGAGGTGCTGGTTGAGCCTGAGCTTGCCTTCCTTGATGTGGCGCACATAGAGGGGGATCATGCCGACGCCGTGGCTGTCGTGACCCTTCAGATTGGCCTCGACCAGGTGATCGGTGACGATGCGCGCCTCGCGCTCGTCGCTGCCCGACGCCTGCAGCAATGCGCCCACGCCCGCGCGCAGCCTCTCGTGCTTGACGACGATGTCCTTCATGGCTCCTCCCCGAGCGCGCGGCGCTCCAGCCGCGGCGCTCCTATTGCCACGGCCGCTCTCGCCTGCGAAGCGCAAAGATCGAATGGCTACGCGTCGACCCGATGGGCTGCGACCGCGTCCTCGTTCCATTCGAGGCCGATGCCGGGCACATCGGGAATGTGGAGCTGCCCGCCGCTGATGCGGTAGGGCTGCGCGAGGATCGGATCGGCCCAATCCTGCCACTCGAGCCAGTGCGCGCACTCGGTCACGCGCATGACATGCGCGGCGACCTCGGGATAGAGGTGGGTCGAGATCGGAAGGCCCGCAGCCGCCGCGATCGGTGCCGACCGCAGCCAACCGGAAACGCCGCCGATGCGCATGAAATCGGGCATGACGAGGTCGCACGCCCTGGCTTGGACCGCCCGGTGCATGTCGCGGGGGCCGTAGAAGTTCTCGCCGATCTGAATCGGCGTCTCGAGCTCGGCGGCGAGCTGCGCGTGGCCCGCGAAATTGTCGTAGACGAGCGGCTCCTCGATCCAGGCGAGCCCCAGATCATCGAGCGCGTGGCAGCGCGGCAGCGCTTCGCCGAGATGGAGTCCCTGGTTGAAGTCGATCATGAGCTCAATGTCTTTGCCGACCGCATTGCGCACCGCCGCGATCGTCGCGAGATCGTCGGCGATGCGCGTCCGTCCGAGGCGGAGCTTCAGCCCAGCGAAACCGCCTTCGTCGCGCAGCTCGATGGCTTCTTCGGCTACCGCTTTTGGCTCTTTGAGCCAGAGGCCGTTGCTGTTGTAGGCCCTGACCGGGCCGACGGAGCCGCCGAGCAGAACGCAGAGCGGCACGCCCGCGGCCTTGGCCAATGCGTCCCAAGCCGCCATGTCGAGACCCGAGGCTGCGATCAGCGACAAGCCCTGATAGCCCACGAAATGCAGCGACTTCCGCGCCGCCTCGAACAGCTCGAACGGCGCGATCTTCCGCCCGCGCAGCATCTCGGCCATGTCGTGCAACGCCGGCACGATGTAGCGCATCGTCTTCGGCGTGTATGGCTCGAGATAGCTGCGGCCAACGATGCCCTCTTCGGTCTCAAGATCGATCAGCACCAGCGGCCATTCGGTGATGGTGGCGATGCGCGCCACGACCGGACGCCGCAGCTTCAGCAGAACGGCCCGCGCGTTGATGGCCCTCAGCGTCAGCGATGCGGCCTTCATCCCTCGCGCCCTCGCAACAGCCTTTGGCGGGCCAGCTTTCCGGCCGAGACGGCGCGTGTAAACTCACTAGGCGGTATACATTTGGGGGAGGTCCGATGCGCGGGGGCAAGGATCGGACACGGCGGCGGATCATCGACGCGGCCTACGAGTCGTTCTGGCGCGCGGGCTACACGCGAACGAACGTCGACGGCATCGCCGCCCGCGCGGGGATCACGAAGCGGACGCTCTATGCGCATTTCCGCAGCAAGGACGATCTGCTCGCGGCGGTCCTCGCGCGCTATCACGAACTCGCGCAGGAGCGCCTGAAGCGCATCGGCGATCGCATGCCGGCGGACGCCGAGGGGCTGATCGAGTCGTTCTTCGGGCAGCTGGCCGGCTGGGCCAGCGCAAGTCCGCGCTGGTCGGGCTCAGGCTTCACGCGCCTCGTGATCGAACTGGCCGATCTGCCCGGACACCCGGCGCGCGCGATTGCCCGCCGCGCCAAGGCGGCGACGGAGGCGTGGCTGGCCGAACGGCTCCAGCGCGCCCGCATCGGCGAGCCCCGCGACCGCGCACGCGACCTCATGCTGCTGATGGAGGGTGCGATGGTGCTGATGCTGATCCACGGCGACCGGCGCTACATTGACGCCGCGGCGCGGGCCGCCAACGTGCTTACGGCGAACGTACGCCGCTAGGCGCTCGGCTCTGGTCCTCGCGCTATCGAAAACCGGGACTATTCTGCCAGTCGCGGGCGCCGTGCATTGATGATGTCTTTCATTCTTCCCCTCACCCGGCTCTCAGGATCTAAGCGGGCTTGCTGCACATCGTGTGAACCGCCGCATCTTGATCGCGAACGAATGTTCCCGCATCGGTCAATTTCTCCTGCAGCCCCGTCACGCACACCCTGAGCGTGTTCTTTGCTGCATCGGTACGCCGAACGCGGGTTTCGAAGGTGTACGTCACGCGACCTACTGTCCAGACATGCACGCGCGCAAACAGCGCGTCTTCGATCATGAACGTTCGGGTGTAGCCGCACACAATTTCGCGGCCAATCGTTCGACACCTATTGGACAGCGCTGACATCAGGCTCAGGTAATCTGCATCGGATATGCCCGCGGGAAGCCTCTTGAGGAGCCTCGCCTTCGCTGCGTCGGGAAGGCTAGGCTCCATGAATCGCACCGCTGCGTCAAACGGATGCTCTCGGTCGAACTCTCCCGTCATGCTTGGCACATAGCAGGACGTAAGCAGCAGCGTCGTCAGAGGGGCAGCCAGGCGATGTCGGTGCGTCATTTGCGCTCGCGCAAGAATTCCTCCACTTCGGCGTCCGACGCGTATCTGCGTGGTTCTTCCATACGTCGGCGTATTTCCGCCCACTGCTCCTGGGTCAGGGAGAGCTGGGACAAGTCGCCTTTCGCAATGTCGAGCAGAATCTCGGCAATCTCATTCTGCCGCGCTTCCGGCAAACTTCGAAGCTGACTGATCGCCTGCGCCAGGCGCTTCGTGACCATTGCGCCACTTACACCCGCAGCACCTTGCCCGGGTTCATGATGTTGTCGGGGTCGAGCGCCTTCTTGATGGTGCGCATGACCGCGACCGCGTCGCCGTGCTCGGCGATCAGAAAGTCCATCTTGCCCATGCCGATGCCGTGCTCGCCGGTGCAGGTGCCGTCCATTGCGAGCGCACGCATCACGAGGCGCTCGTTGAACTCGTTGGCGCGGCCCATCTCGTCGGCGTCGTTCTTGTCGGCGATCAGGGTCACATGGAAATTGCCGTCGCCGACGTGCCCCACGATCGGCGCGATGAGGCCGAGCCGCTGGATGTCCTCCTGCGTCTCGACCACGCACTCGGCGAGGCGCGAGATCGGCACGCACACATCGGTCGCCCACACTTCGGCGCCCTTCCGGAGCGCCTTCGACGCGTAGGCGGCGTCATGGCGCGCCTGCCAGAGCTTCTTGCGCTCCTCGGCGCTCGTCGTCCATTTGAAGTCGCCGCCTTCGAAGCCGTCCGAGAGCTCCTTCACCTTCTCGGCCTGCTCTTTCACAGAGGCCTCGGAGCCGTGGAACTCGAGGAACAGCGTGGGCTCGACCGGGAAGCTGGTGCCGGAATACTTGTTGATCGCGTCGATCTGCACCTCGTCGACGATCTCGATGCGCGCGATCGGAATGCCCGACTGGATCGTGGCGATCACGGTGTTCACGGCCGCTTCGAGCGAGGGGTAGTTGCACACCGCCGACGACATCGCCTCGGGGATGCCGTAGAGGCGCAGCGCCACCTCGGTGATGACGCCGAGCGTACCCTCGGACCCGACGAAGAGGCGCGTCAAATCGTAGCCCGCGGCGCTCTTCTTCGAGCGGCGCGCGGTCCTGATGATCCGCCCATCCGCAAGCACCACGGTCAAACCGAGCACGTTCTCGCGCATCGTACCGTAGCGCACCGCGTTGGTGCCGGAGGCGCGCGTCGCGGTCATGCCGCCGAGCGAAGCATCGGCGCCCGGGTCGATCGGGAAGAACAGGCCCGTGTCGCGCAGATATTCGTTGAGCTGCTTCCTCGTGACGCCGGCCTGTACGCGGCAATCGAGATCCTCGGCGTGGACCTCGAGCACATTGTTCATGCGCGAGAGATCGATGGTGATGCCGCCCTCGACCGCGCCGACATGGCCTTCGAGCGACGTGCCGGTGCCGAACGGGATCACCGGAACCTTGTGCGCGGCGCAGACGCGCACGATCTCGGCCACGTCCTCGGTGCTCTCGGCAAAGATGACGGCATCGGGCGGCAGTACCGGGAAGTGATCCTCGCCCTTGCCGTGCTGCGCGCGCACCGCCTCGGCCGTCGAGAGCCGCTCGCCGAACTTCTGCTTCAGGATCGCGACCGCGGTCTCGATGCGCGATTCGGGCCGGTGCTTGACGGCCAGCGTTGCCGGGACAGCCATGGCGGATCCTCAATCTAGCGGTGGCGCTAACCTAAAGTCCGCGCGGCGGCCCGACAAGCTGCGCCGGCTTCAGGCCGTCGCGGCGCGCAGCCGCCGCGCCTCGAGCACAAACACCGCCGCGCCCAGGATGACGCCGACGATATTGATGAGAAGCCCGCTCGGCACGGCGACATCGCCGATGATGAGGTTCAGCCCCTCGGCGCCCGGCAGCGTCTCGGCCGGAAGGAACAGCAGCAACGCGGCGAGCGCTGCGGTGAAGCGCCACGGCCAAGCGAGCGGCCCCTTGGCGTAGCCGACCAGCGCCGCGGTGCCGAGGACCACGCCGAAGCACGCGGTCGCGATCTCCCAGAGGCCGGTCCAGAGATGGCCGCGGAACAGGACGCTCGGTTGGAACACGAACACGAACGGCACGACATAGGCGATCCAGCCGATCTTCACGCCCTCCCAGCCGGTGCGCCAGAAATCGGCCTTGGCGATGCTCGCCGCGGCGAAGCTGGCCAAAGCCACCGGCGGCGTGATCATCGACAGCATGCCGAAATAGAGCAGGAACATGTGCGCGGCCATGGGGTCGAGGCCGGCCTTGGTCATGGCCGGCGCGATCAGGGCGGCAAGCAGCACATAGACCGCGACCGTCGGCATGCCCATGCCGAGCACGATGCTGATCGCGGCGGTGACGAATAGCAGCACGAAGATGTTGGCCGCCGCGAGCTGGCCGAGATAGAGCGTCAAGCCGAAGGCGAGGCCGGTGAGATTGAGCACGCCGATGACGAGCCCGGCGCCGGCGCAGATCACGATCACCTCGAGCACCGAGTTGCCGGTCGACGCGATGGTCCAGCCGATGTCGCGCAGGTTCATGCGCCGGCCGCGATAGCCGAACACGGTGCAGGTGACGTAGAGGATCGCGCAGCCGAACAGCGCCGCCAGTTGCGCCGACCAGTTCCACCAGAACAGCGCCACGAACAGTGCCACGAACGGCAGCGCGTAGTGCCAGCCCGATTTCAGCACCTCGCGCGCACGCGGGATTCGCGACGCGTCGACGAGTGCCAGGCGGTCGCGGCCGGCGGCGAAATCGCACCAGACGTAGAGCGCCAGGTAGAACAGCAGCGAGGGTGCGAGCGCCGCCAGCGCCACGTCGCGATAGGGCACGCCGAGGAACTCGGCCATCAGGAACGCCGCCGCGCCCATCACCGGCGGCACGAGCTGGCCGCCGGTGGATGACACCGCCTCGACGGCGGCGGCACGGTCGGCCCGCATGCCCGACTTCACCATCAGCGGGATCGTGATGATGCCGCCCGAGACGACGTTGGCGACGGCACTGCCCGAGACGAAGCCGAACAGCAGCGACGAGACCACGGCGATCTTGCCGCCGCCGCCGCGCGAGCGGCCCGCTGCGGCCAGCGCGATGTCGTTGAAGAAGTCGGCGCCGCCGCCGCGGTTCAGGATCTGGCCCATCAGGATGAACGGGATCACGACCTCGGCCGCGACGAGCAGCGGCGTGCCGATGAGCGCGTTGGTGTCCATCGCGAGATAGACCGTGAGCCGGTCCCACTGGATCGGGCGCGAGGCGAGGATGCCGGGCAGGAACTGGCCGAGCAGCGCATAGACGATGAAGGCGAGGATGATCAGCAGCAGCGCGATGCCGCAGCATCGCCGCACCGCCTCGAGCACGAGCAGCAGCAGGATCGCGCCGATCGCGACGCCGTCCCACGGCCGATAGACGAGGCGCCCCTGCAGCTCAGGATAGCGGACCGCGACGTAGCCCGCGGCCAGCGCGCCGATCACGGCCAGTGCGACATCCCACCAGGCCGCAGCGCCGCGACTCTTCCGGCGCGCCGACGTCGCGAGAAAGGCCAGCGGCAGGACCAGCGTCAGCACCGCCGCCAGGAACTGCTCGGTGAACAGCGGCCAGTTGAGGCGCTGCGGCAGATCGAGCGCCCACGAGACGGCGATGACGGTGAGCGCGCTGCCGAGCGCGATCTCAGCCC
>SBBV01000378.1 GCA_005240015.1 Candidatus Odyssella thessalonicensis
GGCGCGGGTTGCCGTCGGGGTCGGGGCTCTGGCGCGCGGCCGTCATCATCTCGCGCACGAGCTTCGAAAACACCTTGGCGCGCTTCTTATCCTGCGCGCCCTTCCGGTACATGATGTTGGCGAACTGGGAATGGCCGGCCATGGCGTCGTCTCGTCGAAAATGGATCGGTTCGCGATCCGTTTCTTCTAATTCATCCCAGCCGG
The DNA here is from genome assembly GCA_005240015.1 of Candidatus Odyssella thessalonicensis. Classification (GTDB taxonomy): domain Bacteria; phylum Pseudomonadota; class Alphaproteobacteria; order Bin65; family Bin65; genus SBBV01. Next base: position 205 of record SBBV01000378.1, read on the forward strand.
CGACGCAAAGCCTCCGCGCGCCGCCTTGCCCCGCCGCGCGCCGCGGCGGCAATGTCGCGCCGCCATGACCGGAAGCGAGGACATCGCCATTCGCGCGGCGCGCGTCGACGACGCCGAGGGCTACCGCGCCTGCATCGACCGCGTGGCGCGGGCGCGCATCTTCGTTGGCATCACCGAGGCCTATCCGCTCGAGGAGGTCCGCGCTTTCGTTGCCGACATGGTCGCGCGCGATCTGCCGATCTATGTTGCCGTGACCCGGAACGCGAAGCTGATCGGCTGGTGCGACATCGGGATGCCCAAGCCGCGGCCCGAGCGCCCGGGCTTTGCCCATGTCGGCTATCTCGGGATGGGCATCGATGCGGATTATCGCGGCCGCGGCATCGGCGAAAAGCTGCTCCGCGCCGCCGTCGACCACGCGCGGCGCATCGGCATGGAGCGCATCGAGCTTCAGGTCTTCCCGAGCAACGCCGCCGCCCGCGCGCTCTACCAGAAGCTCGGCTTCGAAGTCGAAGGCCTGAAGCGCCGCGTGCGCAAGCTCGACGGCCGCTACGACGATCTCATCCAGATGGCGTTGCTGATCGGAGCGGCCGCGGGCTGACTTGCGATCATGAGCTTCGTAGGGGCGGGTTTCAAACCCGCCCCGCGGCATCGGTGCCATTTCAGGCGCCCGACGATATTGCTGCGGCGCGAGGGCGGGTTTGAAACCCGCCCCTACGAAGGAGGGACTACTCCGCCGCTGCCTCCACCGGCCAGCGCGGCGCGAGGCGGCCGCCGAGCCGGAGCGGCGCGATACGCCTGGCCTTGCCGGTGCGGTCGTCGGTTTCGACGAACACGGCGCAGAGCGTCGCCGGGCCTTCGGCCGGCGTGAAGCGCTCGCCGGGAAGCTTGCGGCGGAAGCGCTGGATCGGAATGTCCTTCCTTATGCCGATCACTGAATCATAATCGCCGCACATGCCGACATCGGTGATGTAGGCGGTGCCGCCGGGCAGGATCTGCGCGTCGGCGGTGGGCACATGGGTGTGCGTGCCGGCGACGAGCGAGACGCGGCCGTCGGCCGAGTGCGCGATCGACATCTTCTCGCTCGTCGCCTCGGCGTGGATGTCGACGACGATGGCCTGCACGTTGCCGCCGAGCCGATAGGCGGCGAGCGCGTCGTCGAGCGCCTGGAACGGGCAGTCGAGCGGATCCATGAACAGCCGGCCCATCAGCTGCGTCACCATGATCTTGCGGCCGTCGGCGAGCGTGAACACCGCCAAGCCGCGGCCGGGCGTGCCCCTGGGGTAGTTGAGCGGGCGCAAGAGCTTCTGGTCGCCGTCGATGTAGGCGATGATGTCGCGCTGATCCCAGCTGTGGTTGCCGAGCAGCACCGTGTCGGCGCCCTGCTGGTAGAAGAGGCGGCAGATCTCGGGCGTGATGCCGAAGCCGCCGGCCGCGTTCTCGCCGTTGACGAGCACGAAATCGAGTGCCAAGCGCTCGCGCAGCTTCGGCAATTCGGCGGTGACGATGTCGCGGCCCGACCGGCCCATCACGTCGCCGCAATAGAGAATGCGCATCAGAATTTTTCCTCGCCCGTCCGCCGGTGCGGATCGGGGAAATCTCGATACAACGCCGCCTGGAAATTGACCACCCGCGAGTTCACCGCGTGGTGGAAGGTCTCGACCGGATCGGCACGGGTGGACACGGACTGGAACGCACGCTCGAGCTGGGCGAGATCGCGCGTTTCGATGGCGATGTGGAACTCGCCCAAGCCGGGAATGCCGAAGCCGAGCTTCTTGCGCGAGATGCGGAAGCCCTCGATGTGGCCGTCGGCCTTGAGCTTGCCGAGATAGCGGCCGACATGCTCGACGAAATCGAGGTCGCGCTGGCCCGGCTTCAGATCGACCCAGATGTCGTAGATATCCATTTCTAATCGCTCCCTCGCCCGGTCTCGATCAGATAGGCCTCGGTCGCGACCGCGTCGAGGCGCTGATCATGCTCCAACGCCGGTACCTCGGACACTTCCTGCGACGCGAAGCCCACGCCGAGCGCGAACACCGGCTTCGTGCGCGCCTTGAGCTCGGTGATCGTGCGGTCGTAGTAGCCGGCACCGTAGCCGAGCCGATAGCCGCGCCGGTCGAACGCCAGCAGCGGCACGATGAGAAAGCGCGGCATCGCGGGCGGCGCGTCCCAGCGCGGCACCGAGAGGCCGAAGCCGGCGTTCTCGAGCGGATCGCCCGGCGCCCAGGCGCGGAAGGCGAGGGGACGCCCCTTGCCGACGACCACGGGAAGGCAGAGGCGATGTCCGCGGTCCGCCAGCGCCTGCATGAGCGGACGCGGATCGAACTCTTCGCCGATCGGCCAGTAGCCGCTGACC
>SBBV01000278.1 GCA_005240015.1 Candidatus Odyssella thessalonicensis
ATGCGGGCCAGCGCGCGCTCGAGGGCCGCCGCGCGGTCGGCCGCACGCGACGGCGCCGCCGAGCCGGACTCGACGACACTCTGCCCTGCGGAGCGCTGCGGCACGATCATTCTAACTCCCCTTCCGCGATCGACGGCGTGAAAATCTGGTGAAAGCCAGACACGCCGACCGTTGTTCGACCTGGAAATTCCTTGGCGATTCCGCGGCGACGTGCACTCCTGAGCCGACAAAAGCCCGGCGCCGATTGCCCCGATTGGGCAATCAGATATTTTTCCGAGATTGGTTGATAATCTCCTAAGATTTCACTCTGCCGGGTGGCCTAGTGCGGCGGGCGCAGCGCGCTGGCACGCGCCGCGCCAACGAAAGCGGCCAGGGACCCGCATCAGGAAACGTCCTCCCGACGCATCATTTTTGTCCGCTTTGCGGGCAGGACCAGCCGCGGGCGACGGCGATTTGCAAGCGCCGATGACCCCTGCGGCACGTCGGTGGCCTTTATTCGATCACCTCGTCGGTGCGGGCGAGCAGCGTTCGCGACACCGTAAGGCCGAGCGCCTTCGCGGTCTTGAGATTGATGATCATCTCGACTTTCGTGGCAAGCTGGATCGGCATGTCAGCCGGCCTCTCGCCCTTAAGGATGCGGCCGACATAGACGCCGACTTGAAAGTAGGAGTCGGGAAGATCGGCTCCGTAGCTCAACAGACCGCCCGTCTCGGCGAACGCGCGAAACTGGTATGCCGCCGGGATCGCATGCCGGATGCTCAACGCCCCGAGTTGCCTCGCCCGACTGTTGAAGAACGGATCGCCGCCGATGACGAGCCCACCGACCCGCTGCTGAACCAAGCTTGCGAAGACGGAATCGAGGTGGCGGTCGGTGCTCGCATGCAGGATAGGGGCCTGCAACCCGAGCGTGTGGGCCGTCGCCTGCAGGTTTTTCGCTATGATCGCGGCACGCGCGCGATCGGTCGAGTTGATGAGCAGGGCGATGGCGGTCGCGGTCGGGATCAGCTCATGCAGCAGCTCGAGCCGCTTCGGTCCCAGCTCCACGTCCAGGATGCTGACGCCGGTGATGTTACCGCCGGGTCGGTTTAGGCTGGCGACGAGTCCGATTTCGACCGGGTCGAATCCCGCCGTGAAGACGATCGGGATCGTCGCGGTCGCCGCCTTCGCCGCCTGCGCTGCAGGGCCGTTCGCGGCAATCACGTCCACGCGACGTCGAACGAGATCGGCGGCCAGCGCCGGCAGCCGGTCGTATTGATTCTCGGCAAAGCGGTACTCGATGTCGACGTTGCGGCCCTCGAAATAGCCCGCGGCCTTAAGGCCGCGGCGCCAAGCCTCTAGAAGGTGGGGGTCATCGCCGGGGCCCCTGCTGCCGAGGAAGCCGATCACCGGTCGTACCGCCTGCTGCCCGCGCACACCGACAGGCCACGCCGCCGCAGCACCGAGAAGGGTAATGAACTTCCGCCGGGTCATGCCAACTGTTCCCCGCGGCTGAGGCCAAGGCTCAAAACGATAGCACGCTCGGTCCCGCGCATACGGGAGAATTCACCGCCCGGCGCCCCGATCCCGGGCCCTGCATCATCTTACACGGCCTAGTCTTCCGCCCGCCGAAACCGCGACAGGCCCTTCAGAATGAGCGGCGCCACCAGCGCCACGAGTGCGAGCGCCAGCAGCGTCGCGGCGACCGGGCTCTGCACCAGCACCAGCGGATCACCCTGGCCGGCTTGGAGCGCGCGCCTCAGCTGCACCTCGGCCATCGGGCCGAGGATCAGGCCCACGACGACCGGCGCGATCGGATAGCCGTGCCGCCGCATGAAGAAGCCCATGACGCCGAACAGCGCCAGCATGCCAAGCTCGATCGGCGACGGCTTGGCCGCCACCGTTCCGGTCACCGCGAAGATGAGGATCCCGGCGTAGAGCCAGGGCCGCGGGATGGCGAGCAGGCGCACCCAGAGCCCCACCAGCGGCAGGTTGAGCACCAGCAGCATCACGTTCGCGATGAAGAGGCTGGCGATCAGGCCCCACACCAGCTCCGGCTTCTCCGCGAACAGCAGCGGACCCGGGTTGAGGTTGTATTGCTGGAACCCGGCCAGCATCATCGCCGCCGTCGCCGAGGTCGGCAGGCCGAGCGTCAGCAGCGGCACCAGCGTGCCGGCGGCCGACGCGTTGTTGGCGGCCTCGGGACCGGCGACCCCCTCGATGGCGCCTTTGCCGAACTCGCCCTTGTCCTTGGCCAGCCGCCGCTCGGTCGAATAGGAGAGGAAGGTCGGGATCTCGGCGCCGCCCGCCGGCAGCGCGCCGATCGGGAAGCCGAACGCGGTGCCGCGCAGCCACGGCTTCCACGAGCGGCGCCAATCGGACCTGCTCATCCAGATCGAGCCCTTGATCGGCTCGACCGTTTCCGGCTCGTGGCGGCGGCGCGAGACCACGTAGAGCGCCTCGCCGACCGCGAAGAGGCCGACGGCAAGGGTCGTGATCTCGATGCCGTCGAGGAGCTCCGGCACGCCGAAGCCGAGCCGAGCCTGCGCGGTCAGCTTGTCGAGGCCGACGAGGCCCAGCGCCAGGCCGATGAACAGGCTGACGAGGCCCTTCCGCGGATCGTTGCCGAACGTCGCCGAGACCGTGACGAAGGCGAGCACCATCAGCGCGAAGTAGTCTTCGTATCCGAACTTGATCGCGATCTCGACCAGCCACGGCGCCAGCATCGCGATGCCCAGCGTGGCGATGAGGCCGGCGACGAACGAGCCGATGGCCGAGGTTGCGAGCGCGGGTCCGCCGCGGCCGGCCTTGGCCATCAGGTTGCCCTCGAGCGCGGTCGCCATCGATGCGCTCTCGCCGGGCGCGTTCAGCAGAATGGCGGTGGTCGAGCCGCCATACATCCCGCCGTAGTAGATGCCGGCGAACATGATCAGCGAGCCGGCCGGATCGAACTTGTAGGTGATGGGCAGCAGCAGGGCCACGGTCAGCGCCGGGCCGATGCCGGGCAGCACGCCGACGATGGTGCCGAGGAACACGCCGACCAGCGCGAACAGCAGATTGAGCGGCTGGATGGCGACGGCGAACCCTTGCGCGAGCGCGGCGAGGCTCTCGACCATCGCCGCTACCCGGCGAGGCCGCGCAGAAGGAGCCGCTCGATCGGCCCTTCGGGCAGTGTCAGCGTCAGCAGCCTGGTGAACACCACATGGATGACGAGCGCCAGCGCGAAGCCGATGGCGATATCGGCCAGCGGCGAGCGCCGGCCGAACGCCCACGCCGTTCCCGCGAACAGCACCGTGCATCCGAGGATGAACCCGGCGCCGAGCATCATCAGCGCGATGAGCGCCGCGAGCGACACGACGATGACGACGACGGCCGTCCAATCGACGGCGCCGCCCGCCTCGCCCTCGTCTTCCTCCACCCAGGGCGCACGCCAGAACGCGGCGGCGATGGTCGCAAGACCGAGCACGATGAGCCCGCCGGCGACGATGACCGGCGCGACGCCGGGTCCGATGCCGTAGACGACGCCCGCCGGCAGCCGCCGCGCATCGAACAGGATGAGCGCCGCCAACGCGAGCAGCGCGATGCCGATCACCAGCTCGGCAACGTCGAACCGCCCGCGCGCGCGCGTCTGCACAGCGGCGGCGCCGCCGCTACTTCGCGAGGCCGATCGCCTTCATGGCCTCGGCCACGCGCACCTGCTCCTCCTTCAAGAAGGCCGCGAACGCGTCGCCGGCGAGATAGGTGTTCTCCCAGCCTTTCTGCTTCAGCACCTCGGCCCAGGCCGGCGACTTCACCATCTTCTCGATCGCGTCGGCGAGCGCCTTGCGCTTGTCGGCCGGAAGGTCGGGGCCGGCCATGACCGAGCGCCAGTTGACGACGACGACGTCGATGCCCTGCTCCTTGAGCGTCGGGGCGGCGACGCCGGGAAGCCGCTCGGCTGACGTGATCCCGAGCAGCCGCAGGCGCCCGCTTTTGACCTGCTGCTCGACCTCGGCATAACCGGACACGCCCGCCGTCACCCGGCCGCTGAGCATGGCGGCGAGCGCCTCGCCGCCGCCCGAGTGGGCCACGTAGTTCACCTTGGAGGGATCGGCGCCGACGGCCTTCGCGAACAGGGCCGCGGCGATGTGGTCGACGCTGCCCGCCGAGCCGCCCGCCCAGGTTACCTTCGCCGGATCGGCCTTGAGCGCGGCGGCGAGGCCCTTGACGTCCTTGATCGGCGACGCGCTCGGCACGACGATGGCGACGCTTTCGCCGGTGAGCCGCGCGATCGGCGTCACGCGGTCGAGCGTCACCGGCGCCTTGTTGATGATGATGGCGCCGACCATGACGAGGCCGCTCACCATCAGCTGGTTGCCGTCGCCCTTGGCGCTGTTGATGAATTGCGCGAGCCCGATCGTGCCGCCGGCGCCGGCCACGTTGACGACCTGCACGCTCTTGGCCGCGCCGCTCGCGACCAGCGCCGACTGCATCGAGCGCGCGGTCTGATCCCAGCCGCCGCCGGGCGCCGCCGGGGCCATGAGCCTCAGCTCCAGCTGCGCCGCCGCCGGAGCCGCAAGCGCCGTCAGCAGGGCCACCGCCCCCGCCAAGCGATGAATCGCACCGGTCCGTTGCATCGCCGAAGTCCTCCCTGGGCCTGTTATCACCGCGTCACATTATCAGGTCGCCGCCGGCGCGGCGAGCAGCCGCCGCGGCGAGGCGTCGCCGATCCGCCCGCATCGACCTAGATTGATGGTATACCGGATGCGGCGCCACGGGTGCACGATGAAAGTCAGGTTCTGGGGCACGCGCGGATCGATAGCGAAACCCGGCCCGGCGAACGTGCGCTACGGCGAAAACACCTCCTGCGTCGAGCTGCGCGGCCGCGATGGCCTCCTGATCGTCCTCGATTGCGGGACCGGCGCCCATCACCCCGGCCAGCCGCTGATGGCCGCGGGCTCGCGCTGCGACGGCCACCTCATGAGACCCCTTCTCCCGGGGGAGAAGGGGAACGATGTTCGCATCACCTGGTTCAACCTGAGACAAGCACGTTCTAGTTCTCAGCCCGCGCCGCTCTGCATCGCGGCGAAGAACTTGGCGTGGCCGTCGAGGATCGCGGCCTCGGCCTCGCGATTGGGCTCGAGCGACCATTCGCCCGCTTCGTAGGTGCCGCCGAGCAGAATGCCGTCGCGCCGCGGCATCATGTAGAGCCCGCCATAGAGCGTCACATAGTCGATCTCGGGCTGCGGCAGCAGCACCGTGAGCTGGCCCTTGACCGGGACGAGATCGGCATCGCCGAGCAAGGCGCGCGCACCGAGGCCGGTGCAGTTCACGATCGCGGCCTCGGCGAGCGCCAGCAGCGCGGCGATGTCCTTGAACTCGCGCGGGACGAGCCGCCCGCCCGCGAGCAGGAAATCGCGCAAGACCGCCGCGAGATAGACCGGCGTCTCGATCATCATCGTGACGTATTGCGCGGCCTCGGGCTCCGGAAACGGGTGGGTGCCGGCCGGCAGCGCGCGCACTTCGGGGAAGAGATCGCGCAGCGCGTCGTCGCGCGCGCCCGCGCCGACGACGTAGTTGGTGCGCCAGTGCACGCCGTAGTGCTCGCCGACGAGATCCTGAAACGCGCGCTGCGCGATGCGCGCCGCGCGCTCGAAGCGGTCGCCGTTGGCCGCGACCAGCACCGGATTCCACTGCGCCGCGGCCACGTTCGAGGTCGTGTTGGGCGGCTGGTCCTTGGCGTAGATCGTCACCGCGGCGCCGCGCCGCTGCAGCACGCGGGCCGTGGCGAGGCCGACGGCGCCGGCGCCGATCACGGCGACATTGGCGGGCAGCGCGCCACCCTTTGCCAGCTCTTCCACCGCGAGCTCGGCGCTGCCCCAGGAGAGACTGACGCCGCCGCCGCCATGGCCGTAATTGTGCACGACCGTCTTCGCGCCGAACACCTCGCGCTCCACGCGGAATCCGGTGCGCCGGTAGGGGCGCAAACCCACGACCGTGCGGATCACGCGCTCGCGCGAAACCTTGACCGGCGGCAGCCGGAGCCGCGGCGGCGCCGGCGCGAACAGCCCGCTCCAGCGGCCGAGCGCGAAGCCGCCTGCCCCGCCCGCGGCAAGTGCTCCCAAGCCGGTGATCACCGTGCGCCGGTTCATGCGCGACACGCTTAGGCGAGATTTGTGGCGGGTTTGGGAGCGACCGTCATCCGGAGCGCAGC
>SBBV01000438.1 GCA_005240015.1 Candidatus Odyssella thessalonicensis
CGCGAAGGCGGCTTCCCGCCGCTCACCTTGCAGCCGATCGATTTCTTCTCGCTGTTCCAGCAGCAGATGCAGGCCCAAGCCCAGCGCGCGCCGGCGAAGGCGTAGCTGAGCACGAGCGCCGTGCGTGCTTCGAGGCCTGGCGGACGCGAACCGCGTTCGCCACGCACCTCAGCATGAGGCGCGGGGTTGGCTGCAGCAGCGTCGGCGCGGCGCGCCCGAAAAAGCGATCCTCATGGTGAGGTGCGCGGCGAACGCCGCTTTGCGTTCGCCGAGCCTCGAACCACGTAACGCGCGAATGCAGCGAAGCGCTCACCCCCTGAGCCAGATCGGGTCCTTGATCTTGCCGAGGAACTTCTCGTGCAGCGCCGCTTCCTCGGCGGTGGGCTGGGCGCCGGGGAGATGGCGGCGCGGCGGGCGGACCACGATCGGCGCCGAGGCTTTCGGCATGAGGATCGCCGTGCTGCGCGCGCTGCCGTTGACGCTGGCGAAATCGAGCCCCGGCTGGCGGCCGCCGATGAGCTCCAGATAGACCTGCGCCAGCAAACTGGCGTCGATCAGCGCGCCGTGGCGCTCGGCGCGGATCGACAGGTCGATCTCGAAGCGCCGGCAGAGCGCATCGAGGCTGGCCTGGGCGCCGGGATATTTCTGGCGCGCGATCGTGATCGTGTCGAGCACGCGCGACATCGAGAGCGGCTCGCGCTCGATGCGCCGGAGCTCCCAGTTCACGAAGCCCATGTCGAATTCGGCGTTGTGGATCACGAGCTGATCCTCGGCCAGGAAGTCGAGGAACTCTTGGGCGATGTCGCGGAAGAGCGGCTGGCTCCGCAGGAACTCCTCGGAGAGCCGGTGCACCTCGAACGCGCGCGCATCGTTGGCGCGTTCGGGGTTGAGGTATTTGTGGAAGCGCCGCCCGGTCGGCACATAGTTCACGAGCTCGACGCAGCCGATCTCGATGATGCGGTGGGTGGCCGGATCGAGGCCGGTGGTTTCCGTGTCGAGAACGATCTGCCGCATGAAGGGAACAGGAGGCGCAGAGACGCGGAGGATTCTATAAGGCGCGCCGACGGCGCGCCATTGCAATCTTCTCTGCGCCTCTGCGTCTCCTGTGAATCCTTTGCCGCGAGCGCTGGCGCAGGACGCCGAGGATGCGGCGCAGTTCGAGGAGCGTGTCGCGGTAGCCGCGGTTGGTATGGACGAGGAAATCGGCGCGGCGGCGCTTCTCGGCGTCGGGCATCTGGCGGCCGAGCAGCAGATCGAGCTTGGCGTCGCTCATGCCCGGGCGGCGCAGCACGCGCTGGCGCTGGAGATAGGCCGGCGCCGTCACCACGATCACCGCGTCGCAGCGCCGGTCGCCGCCGGTCTCGAACAGCAGCGGGATGTCGAGCACCGCCACCGGCGCGCGGCGCATCGCGAGCGCGCGCAGGAAGCGCTCCTGGATGCGGCGCACCAGCGGATGGACGATCTTCTCGAGCCGCGCCACGGCGCCCGGATCGGTGCGCAGCAGTTCCGAGAGCTTGGCGCGGTCGACCGCCCCCTCGCGCACGGCCACCGGGAACGCGCGCGCGATCGGCGCCACCGCGGCGCCGCCCTTGGCGTAGAGCTTGTGCACTTCGGCGTCGGCGTCATAGACCGGCACGCCGAGAAAACGCAGCGTGCGCGCGGCATTGCTCTTGCCCATGCCCATCGAGCCGGTGAGGCCGACCACCATCATGCGTCCGCCTTGGCGGCCGAACCTTCCGCAAGGAGGTCCGCGGCGACGTGGCGGCGCAGCGCCTCGGTCACCTCGGGATCGCGGCCGAACCAGGCCTTGAAGCCGGCGCGCGCCTGGTGCAGCAGCATGCCGAGCCCGTCCACGGCCGGATTCCCGCGCGCCCGCGCCGCGCGCAGCAGGCCGGTCTCGAGCGGCGAGTAGACGATGTCGTTGACCGCCGCCGCGCGGGGCAGAGCCCCCAGATCGAGCTCGAGCGGCGGCTGGCCCTTCATGCCGAGCGTCGTTGTGTTGACGACGAGGTTGGCGCCGACGAGCGCCTTGGCGGCCGCGTCCCAGCCCAACACGTCGACCGGCCCGCCCAGCGCTTCCGCCAAGCGCCGCGCGCGCTCGGCGGTGCGGTTCACGAGCCGGATCGCGGGCGCGCCGGCGGCAGTGCGCGCGCCGAGCACCACGGCCGGCCCTCTCTTCGCATCGAAGCCGGGCACGCCGGCGCAGAGCGCCTCGATGAAGCCGAAGCCGTCGGTGTTGCTGCCGCTGATCTCGCCCGTGGCCGAGAAAACCAGCGTATTGGCGGCGCCGGCCTTCTTGGCGCTGTCGTCGATGCGGTGGCAGAGCGCGAACGCCGCCTCCTTGTGCGGCACGGTGACGTTGGCGCCGGCGAAGCCGAGCCGCACGAGGCCGTTCACCGCCTCGGCGAAGTGCTCGGGCCGGACCGGCAGCGGCAGATAGGCACCGTTGATGCCGTAGTGCTGGAGCCAATAATTGTGGAGGCGCGGCGAGCGCGAATGCGCCACCGGCCACCCGAGCACGCCGGCCAGACGCGTTTCGCCGTCGATGTTCATGCGGGGACGATGCCGCGCCCGCGCAGGAAATCCAAGAGCGCCAAGAGCGGCAGGCCCAGCACCACGAAGTAGTCGCCGTCGACGCGCTGGAAGAGCTGGGCGCCGAGACCCTCGAGCTGGTAGGCGCCGACCGAGCGCGTGGCCGCCTCCCCCGCCGCATCGAGGTAGCGCTCGGCGAAGGCCTCGTCGAAGGCACGCATCAGCAGGGTCGCATGCTCGTGCCGGCCCCAGATCCGTTCGCCGTCGAGGACCACGCAGGCGGCGGAGATCAGCCGGTGCGGCTTGCCGGCGAGCGCCAGGAGCTGCGCCTTGGCCGCAGCACGGTCGGCCGGCTTGTCGAACCATCTGCCGCCGGCGACCAGCATCTGGTCGGCGCCAATCACAAGCGCCTGCGGCGCTTTCTCGGAGACGCGCCGCAGGCGCTTGTGATTGGCGCCGACCAGATGCTGGTCGCCGGCGGCAGATGGTTCGACAAGCCG
>SBBV01000551.1 GCA_005240015.1 Candidatus Odyssella thessalonicensis
ACACCGGCGTCGCCTTCGCGTACTTCGCCCAATGATCGTAATCGCGGAACATATACGGCGCGTTCGAGATCGCGATCGGCTTGTAGGAGGCGCCCGCGAAGGCGACGCCGGTGTAGATCATGTCGATGGTGGCGAGCGGCAGCGCCTGGTTGATCTGCTGCTCGTTGCCGAGCGCCGAGGCCGGGAACACCTGGATCTCGAACTTGTTGTTGGTGCGCTTCTTGATCTCGGCGGCGGCCCAGACGATCTCGGTGTGGTAGGGCTCGCTCACCTCGTAGACGTGCGCGAACTTGAGCTTCTGCTGCGCGGTCGACGGCGCCGCGAGCGCGAGCAGCACGGCCGCCGCCGTCGCGAGACATGCACGTTTCATGCTTCACTCCCTTGCACTGGATTTGTGGCCGGGCCCGAGCCCGGCTTTGGTCAGGCCACTTTACCGGCGCCCCTGCGGGGCATCAAGCAAGGCGGCGAGCAGGAGAGAGCATGGCAAAGATCGCCCGAGTCGAGATCCGCCAAGTGGACCTCTCACCGCCCGTGGTCCGCACCGACGCGATCCAGAGCTTCGTCAAACAGGAGACGCCGATCGTCCGCATCGCCGCCGACGATGGCGCCGAAGGTGTCGGCTACGCCTACACGATCGGCACCGGCGGGTCCTCGGTCATGGCCCTGCTCCGCGATCATCTGGCACCGTTCGTCATCGGGCGCGATCCGGCCATGGTCGAGGAGATCGGGAACGCGATGCTGTTCCATACGCACGCGACCACGGTCGGCGCCATCACCGCGCTCGCCATGGCCGCGATCGACACGGCCCTCTGGGACATGCGCTGCCGGCGCGCGGGCCTGCCGCTCCATGTGATGGCCGGAGGCGCGCGCTCGCGCATCCCGGTCTACACGACCGAAGGCGGCTGGCTGCACATTACGCCCGAGCGGCTCGTGGAGGAGACGCTCGCCGCGCAGGCGCAGGGCTTCAAAGGCGCCAAGCTCAAGGTCGGCAAGCCTTCGGCGGCCGAGGATGCGCGCCGCCTCGCCGCGGTCCGCGACGCCGTGGGCGGCGATTTCGCGCTGATGGTCGATGCGAACCAACGCTTCTCGGCGGCCGAAGCGGTGCGCCGTGCCGCGCGCTGGGCCGAGCTGGGTCTCGAATGGTTCGAGGAGCCGCTGCCCGCCGACGACATCGACGGCCATGCCAAGGTCGCCGCCGCTTCGGCGACTCCGATCGCGGTCGGCGAATCGCTCTACAGCCCCGGGCATTTCGCCGAGTACCTGAAACGCGGCGCCTGCGGCATCGTGCAGGTGGACGTGGCGCGCATCGGCGGGATCACGCCTTGGCTCAAGGTCGCGCACATGGCCGAAGCCTGCAACGTGCCGGTGGCGCCGCATTTCCTGATGGAGCTGCACGTGGCGCTCACCTGCGCCGTGCCCAATGCGCAGTGGCTCGAACACATCCCGCAGCTCGATCCCATAACCGCCTCGCGTCTCAGGATCGAGGACGGCTTTGCCCATCCGAGCAGCGCGCCGGGCCTCGGCATCGCCTGGGATTGGAAAGCGATTGAGAAGCTGACGGTGCCCGGCAGTTCCGCGCTCATAAAGTAATCGTCATCCCGACCGAGGCGCCCGAAGCGGAGGGATCGCGACCCCACGCGCTGCGCCGCCGCCGGTAATCTTGCGAACTTGGGGTGCGATCCCTCCACCGCGCGCGGCGAAGGCGCCGCGCTCCGGTCGGGTTGACGGCTGGTTGGGATCCCCGTGAAAGCCGGGCGCTTGCGCAATCGCAACACACCGCAATCAAAGGTGACTTTGATTGGCGGGAGCGCTGTGGCACAGTCCGCGCGCCTCTCGGGAGGGGCGCAACCGGGATTTCCGTCCGCTATTTCAATGCCTTCGAAGAAAGAGCCAAGCATCGCCGCGATCGTCCTCGCCGCCGGCAGGGGCACGCGCATGAAGTCGACGCTGCCCAAGGTCATGCACGAGGTGGCGGGACGGCCGATGGTCCTCCACGTGCTCGACGCGGTGAAGGCGATCGGCGCCGAGCGCGCCGTCGTCGTGATCGGCCCCGACATGCCCGAGGTCGGCGAGACCGTGCGGCCGTTCGAGACCGCGATCCAGGAGCGCCAGCGCGGCACCGCCGACGCGGTGAAGGCCGCCAGCGGCGCGCTCGGCGATTTCCGCGGCACGGTCTTCATCCTTTATGGCGACACGCCGCTGATCACGCCCGAGACGCTGCGGCACATGCTGGCCGCGCGCGAGCGCACCAAGCCGGCGACGTCCATCGTCGTCTTGGGCTTCCGTCCCGCCGAGCCCGGCGCCTATGGAAGGCTCATCGTCGACCGCGGCGGTGCCCTCACCGCCATCGTCGAGGCCAAGGACGCGACGCCGGCGCAGCTCCGGATCGATCTCTGCAATTCCGGCGTCATGGCCGTCGACGGCGCCCTCCTTTGGGAGCTCGTCGACAAGGTCGACAACAAGAACGCCAAGGGCGAGTACTACCTGACCGACATTGTCGGCCTCGCGCGCAAGAAGAAGCTTCGGTGCGGTTACATCGAGGCGCCCGAGGAGCAACTGCTCGGCGTCAACGACCGCATCGACCTCGCCAAGGCCGAGGTGGCGCTGCAACAGCGCCTGCGCCGCGCCGCCATGGCGAGCGGCGTCACCATGGTGGATCCCAACTCCGTCTTCCTCTGCTGGGATACGCGGCTCGGGCGCGACGTCTTCATCGGCCCCAATGTCGTGTTCGGCCCCGAGGTGATCGTGCATGACGGCGCCGAAATCCGCTCGTTCTGCCACCTGCACGGCGCCGAGATCGGCACCGGCGCCATCGTCGGCCCCTATGCGCGCCTGCGGCCCGGCACCAAGCTCGACGCTTTCGTGCACATCGGCAATTTCGTCGAGGCCAAGAACGCGCGCTTCGGCGTCGGCGCCAAGGCCAACCATCTCACCTACGTCGGCGACGCCGAGGTCGGCAGCAAGGTCAACATCGGTGCCGGCACCATCACCTGCAATTACGACGGCTTCCTGAAAT
>SBBV01000414.1 GCA_005240015.1 Candidatus Odyssella thessalonicensis
GATCTCCACGATCACGCCGAGCGCATGATGCGCGCCGAGATCGCGGCGCTGCCCGACGGGCAATGGAGCTTCACCGATTACATCGATGGGCTCGGCGTGATCGTGGAGATCCGCGACGAGGCCGCGGAACGTCTCGCTGCCGTACTTGGCGACGAGCGCGCGGTAGCCCTTCTCGGCCGTGCGGCAAGCCGCGATCTGCGCGCGCATGTCGCCGGCCAGCTTCTCCGGCATGCGCGTGTTCTTCTCCATGAGCTTGAAGAAGGTCTCGTTCGGGCGGCCGCGCTCGTACATCTTGACGATCGGGATGCGCAGGCCCTCCTGGAACACCTCCGTCGCGTAGACCGCAGTGCTGCCGGGCGCGATGCCGCCCACGTCGATCTGGTGCACGAGCGTCGCGGCATAGCCTTCGAGCTCGCCCCGCTCGAAGATCGGCTGCACGATGTAGACGTCGGGCAGGTGCATGCCGCCCGCGCCATAGGGATCGTTCCAGACGAAGACGTCGCCCTCCTCCATGCGCCCGCCATATTCCGCCGTGAGGCAGCGCATCGCGTCGGGGAACGAGCCCAAGTGGAGCGCCATCGTGAGGCCGTGCGCCACCACGCGCCCGTCGCGGTCGCACAAGCCGGTCGAGTAATCCATCGAATCGCGCACGATCGAGGAATAGGCCGTGCGCATGATGACGAGCGCCATCTCGTCGGCGATCGACGCGAGCGCGTTCTTCACCACCTCCATCGTGATCGGATCGGTGTTGGGGCGCATGAACGCTCACTCGCGCGTCAAATGGATGTTGGCGCCGGCGTCGACGCGCGCGGTCCAGCCCGGCGGCACGACGCAGGTGGCATCGTATTCCTCGACGATCAGCGGCCCGGCGCGAACCCCGGCCGCGGCAAGCGCCGCCCGGCTCAGCACCGGCGTCGGCACAAGCCCGTGCCGCGGCCCGAAATAGGCGACGCGCGATCCGGGAGCCGATGCATCGCCGCGCAGAGACGGCGTGAAGCCGGTGCCGTTCGCGCGCGCGACGCTGCCCTTGACGCGCAGCGCCACGCATTCGACGGCCTCGGCCTCCGCGCGATGGCCGTAGGTGCGTGCGTGCTCGGCGCCGAACGCCTCGGCCATGGCCGCGAAATCGGGCGCCCCGGCTCGCGCCGCATAGGGGATCGAGAGCTCGTGCGCCTGGCCGGCGTAGCGCAGATCGGCCGCGCGCGAGAGAGTGACCTCCTCCACGCGATAGCCGTCGGCGGCGAAGTCGGCGCCGACCAGGCGCTCCAGCTCGACATAGGCGGATTCGACCTCGCGCCCATCGATGCCGGAAAGGCCGCGCAGAAACGCACGGCTTCGCTCCTGCTCGATGTCCGAGAGCAAGAGGCCGATCGCGCTGAACACGCCGGGGTTGGTCGGGATCACGACCTCGCGCATCTCGAGCAGCGCGGCGATCGCGGCGCCCACGACCGGGCCGTTGCCGCCGAACGCGAACAGCGCGAAATCGCGCGGGTCGCGGCCGCGATAGGTGGAGACGGCCTTGACCGCTCGCACCATGGTTCCGCACGCGACCTCGAAGATGCCGTAGGCCGTGTCGGCAAGGTCGCGCGCGAGCGGGTTGGCGATGCGCTCCTCGAGCACGCGCTTCGCCCTGGCGGCGTTGAGCGGCAGGTCGCCGCCCAGCAGCCGCGCCGGATTGAGATAGCCGAGCGCCACTACCGCGTCGGTGAAAGTCGGGTCGGCGCCGCCGCGATCGTAGACGACCGGCCCGGGATCGGCCCCCGCGCTCCGGGGCCCCACATGCAGCATCCCGCCGCGATCCAGGGTCACGATGCTGCCACCGCCCGCCCCGATCTCGGAAATGTCGATCACCGGCAGCTTCAAGGCATAGCCGCCGCCCATCACGAGCTTGCTCGAGAGATTGATCCCGGCGCCGACCTCGTAGTCGCCCGTGCGCGCGACCCGGTTCCGCTCGACGATCGAGGCCTTGGCCGTGGTGCCGCCCATGTCGAGCGTCAGGCAATCGCGGCGGCCATTCGGCGCCGAAAGCTTGGCCGCGCCGATGACGCCGGCGGCCGGCCCCGATTCCACGAGATAGGCGGGCTTTTCGGCCGCGATGCGCAGCGACATCACGCCGCCGTCGGACTTCATCACATCGATCGGCGCGGCGATGCCGAGCGCCGCGAGATGCCGGCGCAGCGATTCGAAATAGCGGCGCAGGATCGGACCGAGATAGGCGTTGATGACCGTGGTGCTGGTGCGCTCGTATTCGCGGATCTCGGGAAGGATGTCCGACGAGCAGGTGATGAACGCGTCGGGCAGCGCGTCCGCCACGATCTCGGCCACGCGCCTCTCGTGCGCGGGATTGGCGTAGGCGTGCAGCAACGCAATGGCGACCGCCTCGACGCCGGCAGCGGCGAGGCGCTCGGCGGCGCGGCGCGCGCTCTCTTCGCCGAGCGGCCGCCAGATCTCGCCGCGCGGCCCCATGCGCTCGGCGACTTCCAGGCGCAGCCGCCGCGGCACCAGCGGCGGCGGCTTCGGATAGTTGAGCGTGTACATCTCCGGGATGCGCAGCCGCCGCATCTCGAGCACGTCGCGGAAGCCCTGCGTCGTGACGAGGCCGGTCGCGGCGCCCTTGCCCTCGAGGATCGCGTTGGTCGCGACCGTCGTCGCATGCACGATGCGCGTGATGGCGGCGGGCGCCACGGCATGGCGGCGCATCAGCTGCGCCAAGCCGTCGGCAATCGCACGGCCGAAGTCGGCCGGCGTCGTCAGCACCTTGCAATGCGCGAGCGCGCGCCCATCGCCCTCGCCCGCGAGCACGATGTCGGTGAAGGTTCCGCCGATGTCGATGCCGACGCGATACTGCAACGGCCGCTTCTCCCTCGCCGTGGTTCCTAACACGGGACGCGCCTCCCGCGTAGGGTGCGCTAGCGCACCTGCAAGACGACGCGGCCGCGCGTGTGGGCGCCGGACTCGACGAGGCGGTGCGCGTCGGCTGCGTCCGCGAGCGGGAACACCTTGCCCACCTGCGGGCGGAGGATGCCCTTCGCCGCCAATGCCAGCACGGCCTCGAGCGTCTCGATGCGGTCATGGATGACGGCGCGTTTGACGGACACGCCGAATTCGGCCGAGAGATCCTCGATCGGCGCCGCGATGAGATAGACCATGGTGCCGCCGGGTTTCAGCACACGATAAGAGCGCCGATGCGCGTCGCCGCCGACGAGGTCGAATACGACGTCGTAGCGATCGGGATGCGCGGTGAAGTCGTCGCGGTCATAGGCGATGACGCGGTCGGCGCCAAGCCCCGCGACGTAGTCGGCGTTGCTGCTGCGGGTGGTGGCCGCCACCTCGGCGCCGCGATGCTTCGCGATCTGCACCGCGAGCGAGCCGATCGCGCCGCCGCCGCCATGGACCAGCACCTTCATGCCGGGCTCGACCGCGCCGGTCTCGACGATGCCGATCCAGGCGCACACGCCGGCATGCGCGAGCGCGGCGCCCTCCAAGAAGGAGAGAGTGGCCGGCAACGCCGCGATCTCCCGACGCCGGCGGGCGATCAGCTCGGCGGCGCCACCCTGCTCCACGTGCTGCGCGATGAAGCAGACGCGATCGCCGGGCCGCGCATAGCCGGCGGCGGCGCCCGCCGCAACGACGATTCCCGCGCCATCGCGCCCCGGGATCTTGGGCAGCTTGACCGGGAACATGTGTTGCAGCTCGCCCTGGCGCACCTTGCAATCCCCGGGCGCCACGCCCGCGGCGTGGACGGCGATGAGCACGCCGTCGTCGGGCAATGGCGGGTCGGCCACATCGACGAGCGCGAGCACCTCGGGCCCGCCATAGCGGGCATATTGGACCGCCTTCATGGGTGAACGCTGCGAGGGAGATGCATCGCGCGGAAGCTCCGAGCGGAGCAGCGTGGCGCGTGCCGGGCACCTGCATGCCGAGCGTCGCGCCGAAGCGACAGGAGAGAGTATCGGATAGTCAACGCGGCACCGCTAGCGCAACACATGCTCGATCGCCCGCTCAATGCGCTGCTTGACGCGGCGGGGCGAGGGCCTGCTCCCGACGCGCAGCAGCGCGCGCATGTGGTCGTAGCCGCGCAGCAGCTCCAAGAACTCCTGGGCGGCCAGGCGCGGATCGGGCACCTTGAGCTCGGCGGCGCGGCGGCCAGCCTTCAAATAGCCGGCGAGCGCCCGGATGCTGCCGCCCGGTCCGCTGTCGTAGAACAGCCTGCCGAGCTCGGGAAAGCGCCGGCTTTCGGCGACGACCATGCGGTGCAGGCTCAGCGTTTCGGGCGCGAAGATGATGGCGTGCATGTGGTGCCCGAACTTGCGCAGCGCCGCGCGCAGCGGCAGGCGGCGCATGGCTTCGACCAGGGCCGGGTCGACGATGCGGTCGCACATGTCGCGCACCACGCCGGCGAACAGCTGCTCCTTGGCGGGGAAATAGCGGTAGACGGTCATTTTGGACACGCGCGCGGCAGCGGCGGCGACGAGCGCGCCGAGC
>SBBV01000191.1 GCA_005240015.1 Candidatus Odyssella thessalonicensis
AATCTTCCAGTGCGTCGCGCGGCCGAGACGTGGCCGCAGCGGCTATCGAGGCTGGAGAGCGCCTCGATCGCGATCTTGAACTACGCCAACGTGCCGGCGCTAAGACCGGATGAGCGCGCCGAGATGCTGACGATGATCGACGAGACACGAGCGCGGCTCGTCGGCGCCAGCGGAGCCGAGATCGGCAAGGTCGTGGCGATGCTCGGCCTCGCGTGCCGGCATCCGCGCGATGCTGACGAAGATCCGAACGCGGCGAAGGCCTCTCGCGTCGCAACAGCCGAGCTGATGGTGCGATACCTTATCGGCTACCCGCGCGACATCTTGCAGTCCGCAGCGGATCAGTGGATCAAGACGCAGGTGTTCTTTCCTGCGATCGCCGAATTCCGTGCGCTCTGCGAGCCGGAATTTCAACGCCGGCAGACGGCGATCAAGCTCATGGAGCGCGCGCTCGAAGCGAGTGAGCGGAAGGCGCGCGAGGCCGCGCACAGAGCGAAGATCGAGGCGGAGCGCGCCGATCCCGAAAAGCGCGGGGAGATCGAGCGCCGCTTCAAGGAGGCCAAGCGCATTCTCGCCGCGTCCGAAAAGACGAAGCCGCCAGGTCGGCCACGCCAGCAGGTCGAGATGACCGACGAGCAGCGCGAAGCGGCCCTCGCGAATGTGCGCGCGGGCAAGATCGAACCATGCTTGTCCGGTTGGCCCCCAAAGGAGACTAGATCATGACTGTCGGGCACGTTCACGGCGAAGCGTTCAAGCTGATGATCTATGCATGCAAATGCGGGCATCGCGAGGTCATCTGGAATTCGCGCGATGGCGTGACACCGTTCGGGCTGAATTGCCCGAGCTGTGGCGGCCTGTCGTTGAACCACGTCGAATGGTCGCGCGGCGTTTACGCGCCGAAGCACACGCTGCACCAGGACCAGCGTTTTTGGCGTGACGGCACGCCCGATGAAGCCGAGGCCATCATGCGGCGGCGCATCGCGAGGATGCGCGATCAATACCCGCTCAGCCCCGAAGACGAGACGAAGTTGATACATGAAAGCCGCGAGGGCGCCGAGGGCGATTTCCGAAAGGGCTGGCCCTTCCTCGACCGCAACTTATAGGGGGGGCCTTGGGTGAAAACCGGAGAAGCATGGATCTAACGATGATAGTCGCGAATGGCAAAGCCGCGGAAACGTCACGTGAAAGCTTCGCCGCCTCCGATGATGAAGGCGGCGGATGCCGTGCGGGTGCAACTCGTCGCCGGACGCCGACGCATCTGGTCACGCGACGAAAAGGGCGAGGTGACGTTCCAGGACTATCCCGTGGGCGAATGGACCGTGCTCGATCGCATGTTCGCGGATGGGCGAATCGATCAGGACGAGTTCGCTGCGGGCCTGCGCTTCGGCCTCGCCTTCGCGCGCGCCGGATACGCGGCGCGCTTCGGTCTCGCCGACAGCATCGGCGTGCTCATCGACGGCGGGAAGCTATGGCGAGAGCCGATCGGCGGAAGCATCGATGCGCAGCGCGAGGTGGAGGCCGCGCTCAAGTATATCGGCGAGCGCCCGGCCTTCGTGCTGACCTACCTCGTAGGCCACGGCGAGGACCAGGGCGCCTTCCTCACCCGCTGCTACAATAACGGCCTTCGCTGCGACCGCCAGGCGCTGCAATTCATGCTCAGGATGGCATTGAGCAGCCTCGCCGCTTTCTACATGCGAAAGGGCCGGCCGCAGAGCCACGCTGCATGATGGTCCCCACGAAATACGCCCGGGGGGTATCGGGGCGCCGATGATCACGGACCCGCGCTCCATCGGCCTAAAGCGCAAGCCTCTTGACAGGAACGGGCGGCATCCCCACCCCCTCGCGCGCGGCGCCCTTGACAATCGTGGGGACCAAGAGTAGTAGCGTTTCCTCTAGCGGTGGAACCACGCCCGGAGTGACCCCATCCGCGCGGCCCTTTAGCCGAAGCCTCACGCCCCACGGGGCGAGCCTCCGCAAATGCGCACACGCGACCATCGCGCTGAGGCCGCGCGCAGACCAGCGTGGCGCTGGCTCTACAAGACCGCGCGATGGATCGCGATCCGAGCGCATCAGCTTGCCACCGAGCCGCTGTGCCGCATGTGCAAGGCGCGCGGCGTCGTCACGCCGGCGACCACGGTCGATCACGTCGAGCAGCACCACGGCAACGCCGAGAAGTTCTTCGCCGGCCCGTTCCAGTCTCTCTGTGACATCTGCCACGCGGGCCCGAAGCAAAGCCAAGAGCGGACCGGCGCGCTCCGCGGCTGCGCCCCTGACGGCACGCCGCTCGACCCGCAGCACCCGTGGAACCGTGAAGACGGGGGGTAGGGGAGGTCAAATCCTTGGGGCGTGTGCTCCCGGGACCGGCGCCGTACCTTCGTTGACGCCTCCGCGAAATTGAGCACAGGCCCCCCCTTGCCACGCAAACCGGCTCTGCCTCTGACCGAATCGGTGCGATTGCGGCTCGGTGAGCTCGTGCCGAACCCGCGCAATCCGCGCGTTCACCCGGAGGCGCAGCTAAACAGCCTGAAGAAAAGCGTCAAGAGGTTCGGCCAGCCGAAGCCGATTCTCGTACGCCGCCACAATCGGATGATCGTCGCCAGCCACGGGATCTACGAGGCGATGCGCCGCGCCGGCGTCGAGACGGCGGATGTCGTGCTCTGGAATGTCGACCAGAAGACCGCCGATCAATTCATGCTCGGCGATAACCAGCTGGCGAAGCTGGCGCGCGACGACGCGGAGCGGGTGCAGGCGATCTTGGTGGGCATCGGCGTGGCGGAGGCCCAGGCGTTGGGCTTCTCGCAGTCCGACCTCGACAAGCTCGTGCGCGATGCCGCGGCCGAGGTGGACATCGTCGAGATCGCGGTCGATGCGGTCGAAGACAAGTTCTGGATTTCTGTGCGCGGGCCGTTGAAGGATCAGGCGCGCGCGCTGAAGCGGCTCAAGGAGCTGTTGGCCGAGATGCCGGCAGTGTCGGTAGAGCTCGGCACCATCGCGGTCGATTGATGGGCCGGTTTCTCGTCGACCCTGGCCGCGTCCAAGGTCAAGACGAACAATCACCCGCGCGCGATCAAGGCCAAGGCCGAGGTCCGCCGCCGCGTGCTCGAAGCGATCGGTGCGGACAAGGCGCGAGTGTTCGATGCCTTCGCCGGCGAAGGCGAAATGTTCCGCGCGGTGTGGAGCTCCGCGGCGGCATATGCAGGTTGCGATCTCATGTGGTATCGCGACGACCGCCTGGCGTTCGTGGCCGACAACCGGCGCGTATTGCGGGCGATCGATCTAGCCCCGTTTAATGTGTTCGATCTCGATGCGCACGGCTCGCCCTGGGAGCAGGCGATGATCGTGGCCGCGCGCCGGCCGCTGTCGAAGGGCGAGCGCGTAGGCATCGTGCTGACCGATGGGTCGGGCCTCGGGATCAAGATGGGCAACCTGCCCGGCGCCCTGGCGAAGCTGACCGGCATGCGCGGGCGCCCTAGCGGGCTCAATCGCTCGCATGACGAGCTGATCGGCAAGGCGCTGTGGGCCGTAGCGCGGCGCATGGGCGCCGAGCCGGTGAAGCGCTGGCAGGCGAAGGGCAAGACCGGCGCGAGCGTGGTCTATGTCGGCGCGGTGCTCGAAGCGCCTAGCGGTGCTGCGGGACGCGGAGCGGGTTCGGGTAGCCGGGCGGCAGGTAGCTCTGCAGGTCTTTCTTGATGTAGTGGCGCGCGCCGAGCCGATTGAGCAGGTCGATCATCCGTAAAGTGTAGCCGCGCCAGTCGGTCGTGCGGGTCATCGGAAGGTAGTTCACTCTTCCAATTTTGAACAAATCGACGAAGGCGTGCGTCTCGCGCACGATCGCGAGGCTGCTCTCGATGTCGAGCGTGGGTTCGAGGCTCACCCAAGTGAAGATGCCGCGCTCATGGAATTTCCGCAGCGTGCTGACGCGATCCGCCGGCGCCGCGGCCGCGCGCTCCCATTTCCGCGAGAAGGCCTCGTCCAAGCTGGTCAGCGTCGAGGCGAAGGCGTCGCGATCGGGCCTGAACAGGTCGAGATCGCGCAGCGCGCGGCTGCCGCCCTTGGTCAAGGTGCAGACGCCGAGGCCGTGCGCGATCAGGATTTCGAGCGTGCGGCGTGTCGGCGTGTTGTCGCCGGGATGATACGGGTCGGTGGTGAACGAGAGCATCACCTGCTCGCGGATCCCCGCCGCTTCGTAGCGCCGCGCATCGCGTATCAGCGCGTCGAAGTAGCCGGGACGAAGGGTGGCGCCGGCGTCGAAGTCGCGCCGGTCCATGTGAAGGACGCGCGGCACGTAGCAGTTATGCGATATCATCCCGTTGGCGATGAAATTCTCCGTCGAGGTGGTGATGTCGACCATCTCGATCTCGCGACCGAGCGGCCTGACCGCCACGATCTTCGATGAGCCGCGTAGCGCGTTGCCGACTATGGGAAACTTGCGCCGGATCGCTGGCGCCGTGAGGTTGAAGAAGCGCACAATCTCGGACAGCCCGCCCAAGATGCGCACCGCCGAGCAGCCGTTGGCGCTCGCGGAATCTCGGATCGTTCGGAAGCCGAAGGTAGCAAGGGCGCGGTCAGTAAGGGATAGGATGGCTTCGTCGGTGTTGTGGATGCGGAGCACACCGGACGAGGTTCCACCTTCTGCGTCAAAAATACCGGCGAGCCACCCGCGCAGCCAATCGCGTTCGCTGCGAACTTCGATCAAGCGGGTGATCTTTTCGAACGCTGCCGCGCTGTGAGTGCGGATGGCATCCATTGCGGAGCGCGCTCCAACGGCCTCCGCAAATTTGATGTGGTGCGTATCGATGCCGTGCTGAGAGAGATAGGCTGCCGTCCGGTCCAACGCCTCAGCATCCTTCAAGGCCAGGCGGAAATGGTGCTGCACGTCGGTCCGTTGCGGCACCTTGCGCCCGGCGCGCTGGAACCGACCTGAATAGTCGTAGCGCTTTAACGTGCCGTCGCCACGGATGATGCCGGCGAGGTAGCCGCGTTGGTACGTCTCGGTTTCGATCGGCGTCTCGATTGCCGCGCCGAGCACGCGCACCTCGTTGTTGGTTGTGAGCAGACCCGCTAACTTCCAACCGCGCTCGGTGAGCCAGCGGTGATCCGCCGAGCAGGTGGCTGAAAGGCCGTTGGCGAGCGTGAATTCTAAGGCAGGCGTGCGGGTCGAAATGCGGCTCAGGACCCGGCTCGCGGTGAACGTATAATTCCAGGCGCGCCGCAATTGGGGCCGCGGCGCGATGCCGACGAGCTCGTCGCCGATCCGCACGGCACTGATGGGGCGCGTGGTGCCATCAGCCATTTGTACGAGCGTATCCGGTGCTAGGCAGTAGGCGCAACCGTGGCCGCACCCGCGGTAAGGGTTGGTGGCGAGCGGCGCGTATTCGCCGGCTTGGCCGCGCGGCGCATAGATTTGTTTGCAGCCGTCGATGGCGGTCATTCGGAGGCTCCCTTGGGTTGGGCGGAGGAAGTATAGGCGCCGGCGGGCACCCTGTGAATCACTCGCGAAGCGCGTCATTGCGGTTCGGCGAAAATCGGCTAGAATCGGGCCTCACTAAGCCATTCAAAGCAGACCATTCGCGAAAAAAGCAAGAAACTTGCGCGGAACAAACTTTCAACCGTCGAGCGAGTCATGCGCGGAAGGAAGCCGAAGCCCACGGCATTGAAGAATTTGCACGGACATCCGGGAAAGCGCCGGCCAAACCCGAACGAGCCGAAGCCCGAAGGCGATCTCCGCGAGCCGCCAAGCTGGCTCACCGAAAGCCAAAGACAGGGATGGGCCTACGCGCTCGCGCATGCGCCGCGCGGCGTCCTTCGGCGCATCGATCGCGGCGTGCTCGCGGTATGGGTCGTGGCGGAAGACCTGCATCGGCAAGCGAGCGAGCGCCTGGCCAAGACGCGGTCGCTCTTGGTCAAGCCGCCGAGCAGCGAACTGCCGATCCAGTCGCCGTATCTGCCGATCCTGAACAGGCAGGCGCAGGTGATGATGAAGGCCGCGGAGCAGCTGGGCTTCTCGCCGGCGGCCCGCCCGCGCCTCGCCGTGTACGAGCCGCCGCGCAGCGACGATGACACGACCGAAACCAAACCCGAAACCGGCGACGGCGAAGACCTCGACGCCTATCTCGCGCGCAATCCCTCGCGCGTCCACTGATCCGGCCTCGGCATATGCCCGCGATGTCGTCGCGGGCCGCGTTGTCGTTGGGCGCCTCGTCCGCCTCGCTTGCGAGCGCCATCTCCGCGATCTCGAGCACGGTGCAGCACGCGGTCTCAGATGGGATCCTGACGCAGCGCTCTATGCGATCCGGTTCTTTCGCTTTCTTCGCCACTCCAAGGGCGAATGGGCGGGGCAGCGCGTCGAGCTCGCGCCATGGCAAGCGTTCTGTGTCGGCGTCGTGTTCGGATGGAAGCGCGCGGACGGGACCCGGCGCTTTCGAACCGCCTACCTCGAAGTCGCGAAGAAGAACGGCAAGTCGACGATGCTCGCCGGCATCGGGCTGTTCCTGCTGGTCGCCGACGGTGAGGAAGGCGCCGAGGTTTATTCTATCGCCACGAAGCGAGATCAGGCCCGGATCATCTTTGGCGAGGCGCAGCGCATGGTGCGCCACTCGCCGCAGCTGCTCGAGACGGTCAGCGTCTTCAAGCACAACCTCTCGGTCGATTCGACCGGGAGCAAGTTCGAGCCGCTCTCGTCCGACGAAAAATCGGGCGACGGCCTCAACCCCTCGGCCGTGCTTGCCGACGAACTGCACCGCCACAAGAGCCGCGCGCTGCTCGACGTGTTCGACAACGCGATGGGCGCCAGACGTGAGCCGCAGCTGTGGGTCATCACGACCGCCGGCGACGAGAGCCCCGAATCGGTTTACGCGCAGGAGCACGAATACGCGCGCAAGGTGGTAGAGGCCGCGCTCGAGGACGATACGCTGTTCGCGTTCATCGCCACTCTCGATGAGGGCGACGACCCTTTCGACCCGAAGAATTGGCCGAAGGCCAATCCGAACCTCGGCATCTCGGTCAAGATGGACGACATGCGCCGGCAAGCGCACAAGGCGCAGAAATCGCCGGCCGCGAAAAGCTCGTTCCAGCGGCTGCGCTTGAATGTCCGCACGAGTTCGGATGCGAAGCCGGCGATCTCGGCCGAGGCGTGGCGCCTCTGCGGCGGCGCCCTTGATCTCTCGGCGCTGAGGGGCCGACCGTGCTTCGGCGGTCTCGATCTCTCGGCAAAGAACGACCTGACTGCGCTCGTCCTCGTGTTCCCGATCGAGGATCGCCTCGATGTCCTACCGTTCTTCTGGAAGCCCGCGGACGGGCTCGAAGACAAGGAACAGCAGGATCGCGTGCCGTACCGGCAGTGGCGCGATCAGGGCTTCCTCAACGTCACGCCGGGCAAGACGATCGGCTACGATTTCGTGGCGCAGACGCTCGGCGCGCTGCGCTACCAGTATCAGATCAGAGGCATCGCTTACGACCGCGCCGGCATCGATCAATTTCTCGACGCGCTCTCGGCAGCAGGCGTCGAGGCCTGGATCGACAAGGGCGAGAAGCGAAATGTCGAGCCGCCTGGGCTCCGCATGGCCCCGTGGGGCCAGGGATTCATCGGCATGGCGCCCGCGTTCACCGCGCTTGAAGATTCGCTCCTCGAGCAGAAGCTGCGCCACGGCATGCATCCGGTCCTCACGTGGAACGCGGCAAGCGCCAAGGTGCGGACCGATCCCGCCGGCGGACGCAAGTTCGACAAGATCAAATCGACCGGCCGCATCGACGGCATCGTGGCGCTCGCGATGGCGTGCGGCCTCGCCAAGCAGGGGCGGCCCGCCGGGAGCAAGTCGTACCTCGAAAAGCAAGATCTTCTCGTTCTCTGATGGGCAGCGCGCGATGGAGAAATCGGAAATGGTCGCGAAGCTGCGGCAGGGTGCACGCGACGGCGTGGCGCTGCTCGGGGCTGGCACGATCAGCTATGGCGCCTGGCTCGCATGGGTGCCAGCCGGCTACATGGTCGGAGGAGCGGCGCTGATCGCGGCGGCGCTGATCGCCACGGCGCGGGCGGCAGCAAGATGAGCCTCCTTGGCGCGATGCTGGGCGTGCGTGCCCGCAAGGCGGTCGATGTCTCGGCCCTCACTTGGGAGAAACTGCTCGGCGAGCCCGCGAGCAAATCAGGCCAGACCGTCAGCATCGATCGTGCGCTCGGCGTTTCGGTCGTCTTCGGCTGTGCGCGCGCGATCGCTGAAGGCTTGGCGCAGATGCCGCTCAAGCTCTACCGCGAGAAGGATCGCGGAAAGGAGCCGGCGAGGACGCATGCGCTCTATCGCTTGTTGGCGGTGCAGCCCAACGAGTGGATGACGAGCTTCGAGTTAGTCGAGGCGCTGACGCTGCACACGGTGCTCACCGGCAACGGCTTCGCCTTCATCAACCGCGTGCGTGGCACGGTCCGCGAGCTCATCCCGCTCGTGCCGAATCTCGTCACCGTGCGGCGCGGGCCGGACTACACGTTGAGCTATGACGTTCGCGACAGCGCAGGCGGATCGATCACGATCCCGCGCGAGAACATGCTGCATCTGAGGGGGCCGAGCTGGAACACCTATGTCGGCCTCGACATCGTGCAGCAGGCACGCGAGGCGATCGGGCTTGCCATGGCGACCGAGGAGAGCCATGCGCGGCTTTTCAGCAACGGTGCGCAGCCCGGCGGCATTCTCTCAACCGATGTGCAGCTGGGAGACAAGGCGATCGAGCGGCTCAAGGAGCAGTGGCGCGCGACGTTCGAGGGCACGGCCAACCGCTTCAAGACTGCCGTGCTCGACAACGGGTTCAAATTCCATCCGCTCTCGATGAACGGTGTCGACGCGCAGCACCTGGAGACGCGGAAGCATCAAATCGAGGACATCTGTCGCGCGTTCCGCGTCTTCCCGCTCATGGTGATGCACGCGGACAAGACTTCGACCTTCGCGTCGTCCGAACAATTCTTCCTCGCTCACGTCGTGCACACGCTCGAGCCGTGGGTGCGGCGCTGGGAAATGGCCATCCAGCGCGACCTGATCGGCGCCGCCGAAGAGGGTTTTTTCGCCAAGTTCAGCATGCAGAGCCTGCTGCGCGGCGACCACAAGACCCGGGCTGCGTTCTACGGCGCCGGCATCAAGGATGGCTGGCTCACGCGCAATGAGGCGCGCGAGCGCGAGGATCTTGATCCGCTGGACGGGCTCGACGAGCCGCTGCGTCCCCTCAACATGGGGCCGGGCAACGAGCCGCCGCCCGAGGACGATGGCGACGAGCCCAAGCCTGATGAAAGAGAGGGCGACTGAAATGGACCGTCTTGCCTTTCCATTCGAAGTCAAGTTCGCCGATGGCGAGCCCGCCGGCGTGATCACCGGCTATGGCGCGGTGTTCGGCAATCTCGACAGCTATCGCGATGTCATCGTGAAGGGCGCGTTCAAGGACACGCTTCGCGAGCACAAGAAGAGCGGCACCATGCCGGCGATGCTGCTGCAGCACGGCGGCTTCGGGATGACTGCCGACGATGATATGCCGATCGGCGTGTGGACCAAGATGGAGGAGGACGACACCGGGCTTTTCGTCGAAGGCCAACTGGCTCTCGACACACAGCGCGGCAAGGAAGCCTACGCCCTGCTCAAGATGAAGCCGCGTCCGGCGCTGAATGGGCTCAGCATCGGCTACGCCGCCAAGGCGTGGGATGTCGGCACCAAGCCCGACGAGCCGCGGCGCATGCTCAAGAAAGTCGATTTGTGGGAGGTGTCTCTGGTCACGTTTCCCGCAAATCCGAAAGCCCGCGTCAGCGGTGTGAAAGCCGCCGACAGCGTCAAGACGATTCGCGATTTCGAGAAGTTCCTTCGCGACGAAGGCTTCTCGCATGCCGCCGCCCGCGCGATCGCGGCTGGCGGCTTCAAGGCGGTATCCCCCGATGCCGCTCTTGATGACCTGGTCGAAGCCGCGCGTCGGCGCGCCGCGGCCTGGTCTCGATAACGTTTTGCTTCGCGCGCTCGGGACGAGCGCGCATCTTCCCTGCTGCGCAGCCTCGGGACGAGGGCGCAAAGGGTCCCGCCACTCGGAACCTCACCAAAGGAAAACACGCATGAACATCCATCGCCAGATGGTGCGGGACTTCCGCGCGTTCCGCGAGAAGCTCCTCGCCAGTGCCGCCCGCTACGAGCGCAAGGATGCCGTCGCCGAGATCAAGAAGATCCTCGAGGAGGGCAACAAGGCGTTCGACGAGTTCAAGAAGGCGCACGCCGAGCTCGAAGCCGAAGTCAAGAAGCTCGGCGCGGCCCGACCCGAGACGGAGGCCAAGCTCACCAAGATCGAGGCCGCGATGAACGGCTTCGAGGCGCTCAACCAGAAGATCACGCTGGTCGAAGCGCAGCAGAAGGCCATCAAATCCATCGAGGACCAGGTCGACGCGATCCTGACCAAGCTCAATCGCCCGCCCGTCGGCGGCGATCCGGTCGAGCGCAAGGCGTATTTCGAGAACTGGTGCCGCGGCGTCGTCAACGCGCACCTCACGGGCGTACCGAACCTGCCGGACGACCAGCGCAAGGCGCTGGACCGGGCCGCCGGCGAGCACAAGGCGCTCGGCAACCTCCCGGACACCGCCGGCGGTTATCTCGCGCCGGTCGAGTTCGTGCGCGAGATCATCAAGGGCGAGGTCGAGGTGAGCCCGGTCCGCTCGCTCGTCCGCGTGCGCCAGACCGTGATGAAGTCGATCCAGGTGCCGAAGCGCACCGGGACGTTCTCGGCGGTCTGGGTCGCGGAGCAGGGCACGCGCACCGAGACCACGGGCCTCGCCTACGGCCTCGTCGAGATCCCGGCTCACGAGGTATATGCGCTGATCGACATCAGCCAGCAGAACCTGGAGGACAGCGCCTTCGACATGGAGGCCGAGATCCGCACGGAGAGCGTCGAGCAGTTCGCGGTCGCCGAGGGCACGAAGGTGGTCAAGGGTGACGGCGTCGGAACGCCGCAGGGCTTCCTCGAACACCCGGACGTCGCCTCGACCAACAGCGGCGCGGCGGCGACGGTGACGGCCGACGGCCTGATCAACGTCAAGCACGCGATCAAGACCGCGTACACGCGCAATGCATCCTGGGTCATGAACCGCACCACGCTGGGCGCGGTTCGCCGGCTCAAAGACGGCAATGGGCAGTATCTCTGGATGCCGGGTCTGGCGCAGGGCAAGCCGAATACGATCGACGGCGATCCCTACGTCGAGTTGCCCGACATGCCGAACGAGGCGGCCAACGCGTTCCCGGTCGCCTACGGCGACTTCCGCCGGGCCTACACGCTGGTCGATCGCATCACGATGGCCATGCTGCGCGACCCCTACACGCAGGCGACGAGCGGCAACATCCGCTTCATCCTGCGGCGCCGCTTGGGCGGCCAGATCGTGCTCGCCGAGGCGATCCGCCTGTTGAAGTGCGCCGTCTGACCGGCTGAAGCGCCGGTCTCTTCCCGCAACTCGCGCGGCCCGCTCCGGCGGGCCGCTTTCTTCTGGAGCTTCCGCACATGGAGAGCTTGACCAAGGCCGTCAAAACCCTGCGCCTGAAGGTGGATGGCACGAACTGGACCGGCGCCGCCGGCACCAGCGACCTCAACTCCGACGTCGTGGACATGAAGGGCTTCCGCGGCTGCCGCTTCCTCGTCGGCTTCGGCGCGATCGTCTCGGGCGCCGTCACGTCGATCAAGGTGCAGCAGGACACGAAGTCCGATTTCAGCGGCGATCCGCAGGACTTGAAGAACACGAAGGTAACGGTCGCCGACGACGACGACAATCAGGTCGCTATTGTCGAAGTGCTCGATCCGCTCGAGCGCTATCTGCGCGTCGTGACCGATCGCGGCACGCAGAACGCGACGGTGGATTTCGTGATCGCCGAGCTGTTCGGCGCGCGCGAC
>SBBV01000249.1 GCA_005240015.1 Candidatus Odyssella thessalonicensis
CACATAGGCGGTGTTGCAGTCCTGGATGCGCTGGTTCTGGTCGCGGATCCAGATCGGCACCGGAATGCTGTCGATGACGCCGCGCAGGCGCTGCGCCTCGCGCTCGCGCTCGATCAGCAAGGTGAGCGCGTCGGTCGTGTCCTGGAAGCCCAGGAAATCGGTCGATCCGCCGCCCGCGCTCATGCGCTTGCCGTGGACGAGGATGAAGCGCGGCTTGTCCTTGAGCTTCAGCGTCTCGATGAAGTCCTTGCCGCTGCTCCTGAGCTCGGCGATGGCGCTGCCGAGCGCCGAATGGCCCGAGCCCTCGAACGCGGCGAGGATGTCGGTGATCGAAAGCTCGCCGGTCTTGTCGAGCCCGAGCAGAATCCGGGTGTTGGGCGTGGCCGCGATCGAGCCGTTCTGGTTCCAGGTAAGCGCCGCGGCGCGCGCGGTCTCGAGCCCGGCGCGCAGCAGGCGCTCGTTGGCCTCGAGCTTCAGGGTCGCGGCGACGGCGTGGCGCCGGCGCCAGTTCATCCACAGCAGCAGGAAGCCGAACAGGAAGGTGAGGGCGGCGGCGACCCAGCCGATCGGCGAGAGCTGGCCGGGCAGGATGCCGTCCTGGGCCAGGGCGGGCGTCGCTGTCAGCAGCGCCGGCAACGCCGCGGCCCAGGGCCGAAACTGGCGCGAACCCACCATCCTCAACTCGCCTCACGCATCCCGATTCCGAGGGCTCAGGCTAATCTGCGGGCGCAAGGTCAATAAAGTGTTAACGACACCTCCAAGTGTAAAGCAGAAACGGGGTTTCGACCCGTGGCGGCAATCCCAACCCGTCATCCTGAGCGAAGCGAAGGATCTAACTTCCACCGCCCGCAGCCTCGGCAGTTGAGGCGAGATCCTTCGCTTCGCTCAGGATGACGGGAACACCTCGCGGTCGCGACTAATACCGATAATGCTCGGGCTTGAACGGGCCGGACTTGGGGATGCCGACATATTTCGACTGCGCGTCGTTCATCACCGTGAGCTTGGCCCCGAGCTTCTCCAAGTGGAGGCGCGCCACGTTCTCGTCGAGGTGCTTCGGCAGCACATAGACCTTGCCCCTCTCGTACTTGCCCGGATTGGTCCAGAGCTCGATCTGGGCGAGCGTCTGGTTCGAGAACGACGCGCTCATGACGAAGGACGGGTGCCCGGTGGCGTTGCCGAGATTCACGAGCCGGCCTTCCGACAACAGGATGATGCGCTTCTGGTCGGGGAACTCGATCTCGTCCACCTGCGGCTTCACCTTGTGCCACTTCAGGTTGCGGAGCGCCGCAACCTGGATCTCGGAATCGAAGTGGCCGATGTTGCAGACGATCGCGCGGTGCTTCATGCGCCGCATGTGCTCGATCGTGATCACGTCGACATTGCCGGTGGCGGTGACGAAGATGTCGCCGACGGGTGCCGCGTCCTCCATCGTCACGACCTGATAGCCCTCCATCGCGGCCTGTAGCGCACAGATGGGATCGATCTCGGTCACCATCACGCGGCAGCCGGCGTTCCGGAGCGAGGCGGCCGAGCCCTTGCCGACGTCGCCATAGCCGGCGACCACCGCGACCTTGCCCGCCATCATCACGTCGGTGCCGCGGCGGATGCCGTCGACGAGGCTCTCGCGGCAGCCATAGATGTTGTCGAACTTGGACTTGGTGACGCTGTCGTTGACGTTGATGGCGGGGAAGAGCAGGCGCCCTTCCTTGGCCATCTGGTAGAGCCGGTGCACGCCGGTCGTGGTCTCTTCGCTGACGCCCTTGATCGCGGCGGCGAGCCTTGCGTACCAGCCGGGCTTGTCCTTCAAGCGCTTCTTGATCGCGGCGTAGAGGACTTCCTCTTCCTCGTTGGTCGGCTTCGCGATCACCGAGGCGTCCTGCTCGGCGCGCGAGCCCAGATGCACGAGCAAGGTCGCATCGCCGCCGTCGTCGAGGATCATGTTGGGCGTGCCGCCGTCGCCCCATTCGAAGATGCGGTGCGTGTAGTCCCAATAGTCCTCGAGCGTCTCGCCTTTGACGGCGAAGATCGGCGTGCCTTTCTTGACGAGCGCCGCGGCGGCGTGGTCCTGGGTCGAGTAGATGTTGCACGAGGCCCAGCGGATATCGGCGCCGAGCGCCTCTAAGGTCTCGATCAGCACCGCGGTCTGGATCGTCATGTGCAGCGAGCCGGCGATGCGCGCGCCTTTGAGCGGCTTCTTGGCCGCGTATTCCTTCCGGATCGCCATCAAGCCCGGCATCTCGGTTTCGGCCATGTCGATCTCGGCGCGGCCCCAGTCGGCGAGACCGAGGTCTTTCACCTTGTAGTCGGGCGTGCTCATGCGCTGGGGCTCCTTGAACGCTGCAGTTGTAATGAGGCGGGGCCCGCCGGCCCCCGGAGCGGCCGGGCGGAGGGCTTATCTACTCCCACCCGAGGCTATATGCAAGCATAAAGATATCCTTATGTTATCTGCGGCGCGATTGATAAATCATTGGCTTTGATTGGCTTTCATTGGCTTTTCTTGGCTTTTCGGGGCTTCGAAAGCCAAGGAAAGCCAAGGTGCGCGCGCCCAAAGCCAACTCTCGGCTTGGCTTTTCTTGGCTTTTTCGAAGTCACGACGTCTCCTGATCATCGTCCTCCGGTGGAAACCCGCGCTCGACCGCGCCCGGCTCGGACGCGCGGCCAGCCGCGTAGCCGCGCTCGCGCTGGGCTTTCAGGTCGGCCGGCGCGGACTCCGACAACTCGATGGTCATGGGCGGCCGGTCCTCGGCGCGATTGTGATCATCGTCGTGGCCCACGGCGGCGCGATAAAGCGCGGCCTCTTCGTGGGGCCAGATCAGCGTGCCGGTGCGCGGCGGCCATCCGTCGCGGGTGCGGGCGTCGGCGTCTTGCTGAATCTCGGCCAAGGCGGCGGCGCGGTCTGCGTCAGCGTCCGCGCGCGCATGCGCGGCGTCGGCGCCGCGCTCCTTCTCCATGTTGCGCCGCTTGCGTCGCGCGGCTTCCTCGCCGGGCGCCCAGGGCGGCGGCTTCAGCGGGTTGAGCGCGCCGATCGTGCCATGGAAGACGTATTGCGCGACCGCGGTGCGCACGCAGTATTCGACCATGCCGGAGAGATCCTGCTTCGCGACGCCCGGCGCATCGGGCTTCAAGAGGCCGCCGATCTTCGCCTGGAGGCGCAGCGCGCCGATCGCGGCCTCGTAGCGGCCCTTCTCGAGCGCCTCCTCGAAGATCGCCTCGCAGCGGTCCATCACCGCCTGCGGCGTGAGCTCGTAGACGAGGTGCTCCGAGCGCCGGATCGCGTCGATGCGCTGCAGGATTTCAACATTTTTCAACAGGCGATGCGCCTGCCGGCCCGCCGTGCGCTCGGAATATCCAGCCTTTACCGCGGCGCGCGTCGCCGACGGCTCGGTGAGGTAATAGCGGCAGAAGCGCTCGCGCAGCGGCGAGAGGGGACCCACGCTGTCCTCCGGCGCGGGCGCCGACGACGGCGCGGAATTGGAAGGGTGGACAGTCTCGTCGTGCATAGCGGTGGCTCCGGCTTGAAATGCGCTTGCATTTGGTGGCATTAAGTGAACATTTCAAGAACAAAAGCTCCGGAATCCCGTGCTTGAGAAACTTGAACTTCCAGAAGGACTGCCTACCTTGGCATAGGTCAAGGCATATGCTGCCGGGAAGCAATGGCGACAGAGCGACACGTCAAGCTGTTCAAGAACGGGCGCAATCAGGCCGTGCGCATCCCGCGCGAGTTCGAGCTGCCGGGCGAAGATGCCGTGATGAGGAAAGAAGGTGATCGGCTCGTCATCGAGCCTGCGCCCCCGAGGTCGCTGCTGAGCGTGCTCGCGGCATTGAAGCCGCTCGACGAGGAGTTCCCGCCGATCCGCGACGTGCCGCCCGATTCCGTCGAGATTTGATGTCGTACCTGCTCGACACCAACATCGTCTCGGACCTCGTGCGCAATCCCCAGGGACGCGTGACCCGTCGCATCCACGCGGTCGGCGAAGCCGAGGTTGCGACCAGCATCATCGTCGCGGCGGAGCTCCGCTACGGCGCGGCGAAAAAGGGCTCACCGCGGCTTACGGCGCAGCTCGAAGCCGTGCTCGGCGCGCTCGCGGTCTTGCCCTTCGAGGCGCCCGCCGATGCCGCGTATGGCTCGCTGCGCCACCGCCTCGAACGGGCGGGCCGGCCGATCGGCGGCAACGATCTTCTCATCGCCGCCCACGCGGTATCCCTGGGCCGCACGCTCGTCACCGACAACGAGCGCGAATTCGCGCGCGTCGCGGGCCTTGCCCGCGAGAACTGGCTCGCCACGTGACCCCTTCGCGGTTCTCGCGTTCTCGGCCGGGAACCGCGCTTCCGCTCGATCGATCCAGCGGATCCCGTTGTTCTCGATCGGACATGGCGGGTGCGCCCATTGGCGCGCTTTAAGTTCTGAAAGCTCGATCAGGCGAGGCTTGGTTGTTCGCGCCATAGGCACCTCGTCAGATTTTCGCCGACCCAACGATGCGGTCGATTTCGTCGCCGGTTAGCTCGCCGCGATCCAGGAGCGCCTTTGCCACGAGCCGGATGCTTTGTACACATGGAGTGGCGCCGCGCCGGATCGCCGATGAAGTAGAGCGCTGGTGGTCAGCTCTCCCCGAATCCGCCCGCGACGAGCGCCACGATCGCGGCGAGCGCGGCGTCGGCGTCGGGGCCCTTGGCGGCGAGCTCGATCTCGGCGCCCTTGGCGGCGGCGAGCATCATCAATCCCATGATCGAGCGCGCGGTGACGGTGACGTCGTTGCGCGTGACGGTGATCTCGGCCTTGAACGTGGCCGCGAGCTTGGCGAGCTTGGCGGCGGCGCGCGCGTGCAGGCCCTTGGCGTTGACGATCGTGGCGCGCGCGCGCTGCACGGATTCGGCGATTTCGCTCACGCGCCGGCCCTCACTTCCCATCGGCGCGCGTAGAGCGCGCCGATAGGCCCCTTCTCTCCCGCAAGCGGGAGCGAGAAGCAAGGAACGCGTGCCGCCATTCTTTTCCTCTCCCGCAGGGAGAGGAGGGGCCCATTCGGCGCGCTTCGCGCCGAATGGGAGGTGAGGCTCGGCGCCGACGCGCGCCCCGCGCTCAACGCGCTTCCTTCAACAGCGCCGAGGCGACGTTGATGTACTTGCGCCCGGCCTCCTGCGCCGCTTCCACCGCTTTCTTCAAGTCGCCCTTGTCGCGCAGCGAGGTGAGCTTGATCAGCATCGGCAGGTTGATGCCGGCGATCACTTCGACCTTGGCCTTGTCGAGGATCGAGATGGCGAGGTTGGAGGGTGTTCCGCCGAACATGTCGGTCAGCACCACGACGCCCTGGCCCTCGTCGACGGCGGCGACGCTCTCGAGAATCTCCTTGCGCCGGCTCTCGACGTCGTCCTCGGGCCCGATGCAGACGGCGCGCACGCCGTTCTGCTTGCCGACGATGTGCTCGAGCGCGGCGATGAATTCCACGGCGAGCCGCCCGTGCGTCACCAGCACCATCCCGATCATGGTGGCTTTTTCGGTTGTCTGCTCTATGGGGAAATGGGTTGGGCGCGGATTATCGCCTGCCCGGCGGCGCTGTCACGCGGCATTTTGGCTTGCTTTTCGGCTTTCCCCCGGCCCGGCGGCGCCCGAAGGAAGTTAACAGGGAGCCGGGGAGCCGGGGAGAAAGAAAGTAAGTAAGTTTCACCACGAAGACATGAAGACCACGAAGATTGAAGTAATTGCGCGCCTTTGGCGCGCGAAACGCTGCTTCGTGGTCTTCGTGTCTTCGTGGTTTCCTTCCTTCTCCCCGGCTCCCGGGCTCCCTGTTCCCTTCGCTTTCATCCAAGCACCTTGTCGCGCTCGAGCTCGCGGTGGCGGATGGCGGCGCGGAAGCCGCGCTCGGCGAGCCAGGCGCCGAGCTTCTCGGCGATGTAAACCGAGCGGTGGCGCCCGCCGGTGCAGCCGATCGCGATGGTGAGATAGCTCTTGCCCTCGGCGCGGTAGCGCGGCAGCAGCGGCGCGATGAAGCCGGTGAAGCGCTCGAAGAACTCGGCGTAGCCCGGATCGCCCTCGATATAGGCGCCCACCTCGGGATCCTCGCCGGTCTTGTCGCGGAGGGTGTCGAGATAGTGCGGGTTCCTC
This sequence comes from Candidatus Odyssella thessalonicensis, assembly GCA_005240015.1. Taxonomy (GTDB): domain Bacteria; phylum Pseudomonadota; class Alphaproteobacteria; order Bin65; family Bin65; genus SBBV01. Next base: position 6,101 of record SBBV01000249.1, read on the forward strand.
AAGAAGCGCACGTCGAAGACGAGGTCGGCCGCGCGCGGAATGCCCTGGCCGTAGGCGAACGAGGTGACGATCACGGCCATGGCCGGCGTGCGCGCGAGCGCGAAGGAAGAGCGCAGCTCGCGGCGGAGATCGCCCTCGGTGAAGTCGGTGGTGTCGATCACCCAGTCGGCGCGGTCGCGCAGCTGCGCCAAGCGCCGCCGCTCCATGCCGATGCCGTCGGCCACCGGCCGGTCGTGCGCGAGCGGATGGCGGCGCCGCGTCTGCGAATAGCGCCGCAGCAAGGTCTCGTCGTCGCAATCGAGGAACAGCACGAGGAAATCGATGTCGTCGCGCGCGCGCATCGCGTCGATGGTGGCGAGGAACGGCGCCGCGCCGAAGTCGCGCGTCCGGATGTCGATGCCGATCGCGAGCGGGCGGTCGCGCGCCGCCTCGGGCTGGACCAGCGCCGAAACCAGCGTCGCCGGCAGGTTGTCGACGGTCTCGTAGCCCATGTCCTCGAACGCGTTCAACGCGGTCGAGCGGCCGGCGCCGGAAAGGCCGGTGACGAGCAGCACGCGCGGGCGCGCGGCCTCGGCCTTCTCTGCGACGGGAGCGGGGGATTCGGGCATCGATGCGCCGGCGGCAGGCGCGCCGATATTGCCTTGCGCCCGCGCCAACGCAAGGCGGAGCTTGGCCGGCGCCGATGTTTCGAACGGCGCCAAGGTCACGCGCGCGACCGCGATGCCGAGAATGGTCTCCTGCTCGGGCTCGGGCAGACGCTCGACCGCGTCGCCGGCGACGAGATCCGCGACGAGCGCCACCGCGGCCCGGCTCTCCGTCGCCACCGGCACGATGCCGACGCCGCGCACCTCGAGCTTGCCGGCGATCGGCGCCGGCGCGCGCGCGACGAGACGCCCGGCCTCGGCCGCGAGCAGCACCTGATCGTCGGCCACCAGCCGGGCCCCAGCCTCGATGAGCCGCAGCGCCAGGTCCGACTTCCCGGCGCCCGAAGGCCCGCGCAGCACGATGCCGGCGCCGCCGATGGCGACGCAGGTGGCATGAAGGCGGAGGGCGGACATCAGTGGACACAGGACATGGGATCAACGACACAGTAAACGTCATCCTGATCGAAGCGAAGGATCTCTCGCGCACCGGGCATTGCGCTGCCGCAGCCGCAGCGGCTCGTTGGGGGAGAGATCCTTCGCTTCGCTCAGGATGACGGTTCGTGTCCCCTGCCTTCCGCGTCCAGCCGCCGCATGTACCAGCAGCTCTTCGAAATCATCGCGCCGGTGCTGATCGTCGCCGGCCTCGGCTATGGCTGGGCGCGGCTCGGCAAGCCGTTCGACCTCGCGACCGTGACGCAGGTGGTGATCAACATCGCCGTGCCCTGCCTCGTGCTCTCGTCGCTGGCGAAGCTCACGGTCGATCTCGCCGCGTTCGGAGTCATGGCCGGCGCCGCGGCCGCGACCTTCGCGATCTTCCTCGCGCTGGGCTGGCTCGTGCTGCGGCTCGCCGGCCTCCCCAGCCACACGTTCCTGCCGGCGGTGGCGCTCGGCAATTCCGGCAATCTCGGCCTCCCGCTCTGCCTGTTCGCGTTCGGCGAAACCGGACTGGCGCTCGGCATCGCGGTGTTCGCGGTGAGCTCGATCGTGACCATGACCGCGGGGCAGATGATCTCGGCCGGGCGGCTCTCGCCCGCGGTCTTGTTCAAGACGCCGGTGATCTACGCGGTGGCGCTCGCCATCGTGTTCATGGCCACCGGCACGCGCCCGCCGAAGTTCATCGCGAGCGCGCTCGAGACGCTCGGGCTCATGGCGATCCCGATCATGCTGCTGGCGCTCGGCGTCTCGCTGGCGCAGCTCTCGCCGGGCAAGGTCAAGGTGAGCGGCCTCGTCGCCGTGCTGCGCCTCGTGCTGGGCTTCGGCGGCGGCTGGCTCGTCGCGACGCTGATCGGCCTCGAGGGGGCCGCGCGCGGCGTGCTCATCATCCAGAGCGCCATGCCGGCGGCGGTGTTCAACTATCTCTGGGCCCAGCACTACCGTCGCGACGCCTCGGCCGTCGCCGGCGTCGTCGTGATCTCGACCGTGCTCGCCTTCCTGCTGCTGCCGCTGATCCTGGCCGTGGCGCTCGGCGGCTGAAACTGCTTGGCGAATCCGCGCGCGCTTGAGGCGCAGTCTCACCACAGAGGCACAGAGGGCACGGAGCAAGGACTTTGCGCGCCGAACGCGCACTTTCCTTCTCCTCTGTGTCCTCCGTGCCTCGGTGGTGAAACGGCCTTGCCCGCCGCGTTCGGGAGAACAATGTGATATGTTGATATCTGATCGCTGATCCGATGTCCGATTTCGACCGCCTCTGGGTCTGGAACGACGACGCGCTGGCCGGCGCGCTCGGGTGGTACCGCGCGGTGGCGCTGAACCGGAAGCCGGCCAAGTTCCGCATTGCGCGCGCGATCCCGCTCGGGCTCGCGCTCACGGATGCGAGCGAGGAGGCGCTCTGGGCCGAGCTCGAGCGCCTGACCCCGGCCTTCGTCGCGAAGTGGCGCGCGCTGCGTGACGGCGCGGCGGAGCCCGCGCCGCCGGCGCCGGCGCCGACCTTGCTCGATCTCTGTGCCGAGCTGGCGCAACGCATGCTGCGGCACTGCAATTTCTGCCGCTGGAACTGCCGCATCGACCGGAGCCCGCCGCCCGGCAAGACCGGCGCGAAGCTCGGCGCCTGCAAGCTCGCGGCCGAGTCGCGCGTGAGCTCGCATTTCCATCACCCGGGCGAGGAGCTCGTCTACCGCGGCACGATGGGCTCGGGCACGATCTTCTTCACCTCGTGCAACATGCGCTGCGCGTTCTGCCAGAACGGCGACATCTCGACCGACAAGGACAACGGCGTCGAGACCAGCGCCGCCACGCTCGCCGCGATGGCCTGGCTGCTCCGGCTCGAGGGCTGCCACAACATCAACTGGGTGGGCGGCGATCCCACGATCCATCTCCACACGATCCTCGCGGCCATCGCGCTGCTCGGCAACGGCTTCGTGCCGGAGAAGCGCGCGCTCGCGGCGGCGCTGGTGACGCGCGCCGACCGCTTCGACTGGTACGAACCCGCCATGCGCAACGGCAGCTACGCCGGGGCCTTCAACGCGCCGATGCTGTGGAACAGCAATTTCTACATGTCGGCCGAGGCGATGCGGCTCCTCAGGCTGCTGATGGACGTCTGGCTGCCCGACTTCAAGTTCGGTCCGGGCCGCTGCGCGATCGAGCTTGCGCGCACGCCGCGCTACTGGGAGACGGTGACCGAGAACCTCCGCCTGCTGCGCGACTGGGGCGAGGATTTCACGATCCGCCACCTCGTGATGCCGGACCACGTCGAGTGCTGCACGCGGCCGGTGCTCGAATGGGTCGCGCGCGAGATGCCGGCGGCGCCGGTCAACATCATGGACCAGTATCACCCCGACAATTTCTGCGACCCCGGCAACGCGAAGTACGATCCGCGCTACGCGGCGCTCGCGCGCCGCCCGCGCCGCGCCGAGATCAGCGAGGCCTGCGCGCATGCCAAGCGTCTGGGCGTGCGCTTCGAGGCGCTCACCCACGAGAAGCAGCGCCTCGGCTTTCTCGCCTAGCACCACTTCCGACTGAGTGGACTCGGCGTTGAACGCGTAGGGGCGCGCTGCGCGCGCCCTCTTTTTCCACGCGCAGATCCTCCCGAACCATCTGGTGGCGCAAGTGCACGGGCTTCAGCGCTTCCCGGTGGAGCCAGGGCGCGTGCAGCGCGCCCCTACGTGTGAGACGCGACCCAATCGGAACGCGTCCTAGCGAGTGGCCCCGGCTTGCCAAGCGCCCGCGACGGGCGCATTTAAAAGTCGAAGGCGTAACGCGCCTGCCGCGTGAGCCATGCATCGGCCTGGGAACCGGACCCGACCCTCAGCGATGCTCCGTGCCGCCCTCAGCGGTGCGGCCTTCCTGATTGCGGCCGCGCTGGCCCCGGCGAAGCTCCACGCCGAAGCGGCGGCACCCGAGCCCGTCCTCGTGATCGACGTGAAGGGCGCCATCGGCGTCGCCACCAGCGACTACGTCGCCCGCGCCATCGCGCGCGCCCGCGCGGCGAAGGCGCGGATGCTCGTGATCCGGCTCGACACGCCGGGCGGGCTCGTGAGCTCGATGCGCGAGATCATCCACGCGATGCTCGCCGCGCCGGTGCCGGTCGCCGTGCTGGTGGCGCCGGCCGGCGCGCGCGCGGCCAGCGCCGGCACCTACATGATGTACGCCGCGCACGTGGCGGCGATGGCGCGCGGCACGCATCTCGGCGCCGCCACGCCGATCTCGCTCACCAGCCCCGGCACCTCGCGCGACGCCGAGAAGGACAAGAAGGACGGCAAGGACGGGATGAGCGCCGCCGAACGCAAATCGATCAACGACGCGGTCGCATATCTGCGCGCGCTCGCCCAGCTGCGCGGGCGCAACGCCGAATGGGCGGAGCGCGCGCAGATATGCGACCGCGTCGTTGATC
>SBBV01000353.1 GCA_005240015.1 Candidatus Odyssella thessalonicensis
ACCCTAACCCTCCCGCGCTCGTCGCGGGGGAGGGGATTCAGGCGCGCCGCTCGGCGCGCGATCCTTCATCCTTGGCGCCTTGGCGTCTTCGTGCCTTGGCGGTGAGACTTTCCTCGTTACTTCTCCCCGGCTCCCTGTTCACTTGCCCTTCGTTGGAGTTTGCCCAGCGCTTCCGCTACAATCCCAGGATGAGCCGTATCCGGATCAGCGAGAGCGCGCTGGAGTTCGAGGACGGCCCCGAGGGCCGCCTCACGATCCCGCTGACGGTGCGGCGCAACCGGGCGGCGCGGCGCATCTCGCTGCGCATCGACGTGCCGCAGCGCGGTGCCATCCTCACCCTGCCCCAGCGCGCGGGCCTTGCGGCCGGGCTCGATTTCGTCGCCGAAAAGGCGATCTGGCTGCGCAACGCCTATGCGCGCCTGCCCGCGGCGGTGCCGTTCGCCGACGGCGCACACATCCCGCTGCTCGGGCGGCCGCACCGCATCGAGCATCGGCCGCACGCCAAGGGCGGCGTCTGGCGCGAAGGCGAAAGCATCGTCGTCACCGGCGCCGCCGAGCACCTGCCGCGCCGGCTCGGCGATTGGCTCCGGCGCGAGGCTGACGCCGTGCTCGAGGCGCGCACGCACGCCGCGGCGCAGCGCCTCGGCCGCACGGTGGCGCGCGTCGCCGTGCGCGATACGCGCTCGCGCTGGGGCAGCTGTGCGCGCGACGGCCGCGTGCATTATTCCTGGCGGCTCATCTTCGCGCCCGAGTTCGTGCTCGACTATGTGGTGGCGCACGAGGTGGCGCACCTTCTCTATATGAGCCACGGCCCGCGCTTTCGCGCGGTGGTCGATCGGCTGACGCCGCGCCGGGAGGAGGCCGAGGCCTGGCTGCGCGTCCATGGCGCGAGCCTGCTGCTGGTGGGCGCAAGCTTCGGATAGAACGTCCGCCCGCTCCTTCCTAGGTTGACGTCGATGAACGGAAAACCGGCGAGAGCGATCATGCCTGACACTATGCTGGCCGACGGCGCCGCGTTGAAGGAAGCGGCGCACAGGGAGCCGTCGCAGATGGACGCGGTGCGCCGCGCCTGCGCGATGATCGACGCGGCGCAGGACAGCCCGCCCACCCTGGCGGCGCTCGCCCGCGCGGTCGGCATCAGCGCCACGCATTTCCAGAAGGTATTCAAGCGCGCCGTCGGCGTGTCGCCGCGCCAATACGCGGAGACGCGCCGCCTCGCCAAGGTGAAGGCGCTGCTGCGCTCGGGCGAGCCGGTGACGACGGCGCTCTACGAGGCCGGCTACGGCTCCTCGCGCGGGCTCTACGAAAATGCGCACGCGACGCTGGGCATGACTCCGGCCACGTACCGGAAGGGCGGCGCCGGTGCCGCGATCGGCTATGCGTTCGGCCGCTCGGCCCTGGGCGAGGTTCTCGTTGCCGCCACGCGGCAGGGCGTCTGCTTCGTGGCGCTCGGCGAATCGAAGGGCAAGCTCATCGCCGAGCTGAAGGGCGACTTCCCCGCCGCCACGCTGCACCCGGACGAGGCGCGGCTCGGCGCCTGGCTCGCCGAAGTGCTGCGCCGGATCGACGGCGCGCCGCCCGCCGCAGCGCTGCCGCTCGACATCCGCGCGACGGCGTTCCAGCGCCGCGTCTGGCAGGCGCTGACCGCGATCCCGCTCGGCGAGACCCGCACTTATTCCGAGCTTGCCGCCGCGCTCGGCGCGCCCAAGGCCCAGCGCGCGGTGGGCCGCGCCTGCGCCACCAACCCCGTCTCGATCCTGGTGCCCTGCCACCGCGCCGTGCGCGAGGACGGCGGCCTCGGCGGCTATCGCTGGGGCCTGAAGCGCAAGCAGGCGATCCTGCGCAACGAAGGCGCCGGCGACCATCCGGCGCGGCGCAGCGGGCGGTAGCCGCTGCATCGGCGCCGTGCGTGGTTCGAGGCTCGCGCTTCGCGCGAGCACCTCACCATGAGGAGCGCTTTTCCGGCACAATAACCTGCAGCCAACCCCGGGGCCTCATACTGAGCTGCACACCGCCCCTTCCGGCGGCGCGCCTCGAAGCACACACTGCACCGATGCGGGCCATTGGCGGTTCCGTCTCTCATGCTTTGCCGTATCTTGCGGGGATGCGCTTCCTCCCCGCGATACTTCTCCTCCTTACCGCCTCGCCCCCGCTCGCGCAGTCGGCCGACATCTCGCTCATTTGGCGCGGCGGGCTCGCCACCGCGCGCGATCTCTACACGCATCCGCAGATGGCGCCGGTGCTGGAGCGCCTGCTCGGCGTGCGGGCGCCGGCGTTCGCGGCGGCCACGGCGAGGCCCGACCTCCTGGAGCGCCATGCCGGGCAGATCGTGGTCGGCACCGCCTGCGCCGCCGACTGCGCCAGCGGCGGCGCATTCGTCGTGGCCGACACGCGCCGCGGCGAGGTGCTGGTGCTGCTCGCCGCCCTCGGCACGCGCGGCGCCCAGCGCTTCGAGCGCTTCGAGACGGCGGGCTTCCCGTTCCCGTCCGAATCGGTCTACGCGGCGATGGAAAAGTGGAAGGCGAAGTACGCCGGCCGCTAGCCTCTCGCGTCATGCTGAGGCTGAGCAACGCGAAGCCGAAGGATCTCTCGCCGGCTAGCCTTGGCGCTGTCTCAGCCGCGGCTCGTGTTTCGAGAGTTCCTTCGCTGCGCTCAGGATGACGAGCAAGTCATGCGTGCCGCGCATGTAGCGCCGTCGATTGCGCCGGGCGATTGCGGCGATTGGCGCCGGCATGATTTACGCTTCCGCGCTACATCTCTCCGGATGCCTGCCCGCGCCGATCTCCCGCGCCTCGCTCTGCTCACGATGCTCGTCGCCTTCGCGGCGCTGAGCGTCGACATCGCGATCCCGGTCGTCAACAGCTTTGCGGCCGCCTTCAACACGTCGAGCACGGCGGCGCAGCTCACCTTGAGCGTGTTCGTGCTGGCCTTCGCGGTGACGCACCTCATCGCCGGACCGCTCTCCGACCGCTTCGGCCGCCGCCCGGTGCTGATCGGCGGCGTGGCGCTCTACACGCTTGCATCCTTCGCCTGCGCGTTTGCCGAGAGCATCGACCAGCTGATCGCCGCGCGCTTCATCCAAGGCATCGGCTGCTGCGCCGGGCCGGTGGTGGGCCGAGCGATCGTGCGCGACGTCTATGGCGGCGAGCGCGCGGCCAAGGTGCTGGCCTATATGGCGACGGTGATGGGCCTGGTGCCGGGCCTGGCGCCGATCGTCGGCGGGTTCCTCGTGGAGGCGTTCGGCTGGCGCGCGATCTTCGTGGCGCTCTTGCTGTTCGGCGCCGTGGCGCTCGTGGGCTGCCTCTTCGTGCTCGACGAGACCAACAAGTGGCGCGATCCGGCGGCCGTGCGCCCGGAGCGCCTCGCCGCGAACTACCTCGACTTCCTCGGCGAGCGCAGTTTCCTCGCCTATGTCGCCGCGACCGGCTTCACCTACGCCGCGATGCTGTCGTTCCACTCGCTCTCGGCGTTCGTGCTGATCGAGCAGATGGGCGTGCGCATCGCCCATTACGGCTACTGGTTCCTCGGCATCGTGCTCGGCTTCATCTCGGGCACGTTCACGGCCGGCCGCCTGCACGGGCGCGCGCCGGCGAACGCGCTGATCACCTTGGGGCTCGGCATCGAGGTGGCGGCGGCGGCGCTGTTCGCGGCGCTCGGCTGGCTGCGCATCGACGCGCCGGTGGCGATCATCGGCCCGATGGTGCTGTTCATGTATGGTGCCGGCTTCGTGTTCCCCAACGCGGCCGCCGGGGCGATCGCGCCCTATCAGACCAAGGCGGGCGCCGCCTCGGCGCTGTTGGGCTTCATCCAGTTCACGACCGGCGCCGTGATCGCGACGCTCGTCACGCGCTTCCACGACGGCACGCAGGTGACGCTGGTGACCGGCGTGCTCGTGTGCGCCCTGCTGGCCCTGCTGAGCTTCCGCCTGCTCATCGCCAAGCCCAAGCCCGCGCTGGCGCCGGCGGAGTAGCTGCCCTCCCCCGCGACAAGCGGGGGAGGTGGACCGCGCGCCCTTCGCGCGGGACGGAGGGGGCGAGGACGACTGGCCGCGGCAGCGAAGGCAGCGCGCGGCCTTCCTCCAACACGGTGCAAACTTGGCCTGACCCCCATCCCGACCTTCCCCCGCCATGCGGGGGAGGGAGAGGCGTTACCGCCTTGCCGCGGGCGCGGGGCCTTCTTCGCTATCGGAATCGAGCGGCCTGAGATTGCCGTCGGGATAGGCGGCGCGCATGAACGCGGCCCAGACGCGCGCCGGCAGCTCGCCGCCGGTCACGTCGCGCATCGGCTTCCGGTCGTCGTTGCCGAACCAGACTCCGGCCACGAGCTGGCTCGTGTAGCCGACGAACCAGGCGTCGCGATAATCCTGCGTCGTGCCGGTCTTGCCGTAGGCCGGCTGCGGCAGGCCGGCGCGCCGCGCCGTGCCGCGCGTCGTCACGGCGTTGAGGACGGTGTGGGCATCGCGCACCACGCCCTCTCGCAAGAGCCGCGCCGGCGCGATGTTGCGGCGCTTGAATAGCACCTGGTTCTTGCGATTGCGGATCTCGACGATGCCGTAAGGCGTCGCGGCGCGGCCGCGATTGGCGAGCACGGCGAAGGCGCCGGTCATTTCGATGAGGCTCGTCTCGGTGACCCCAAGCGCGATCGCGGGGTCGCGACGCACCGGGCCCTTGACGCCGAGCCGCTCGGCCATCGCCGCCACGCGCGCGCGGCCGACCGATTCGGAAAGGCGCACGGCCACCGAATTGAGCGAAAGCGCGATCGCGTCGCCGATCGAGACCTGGCCCAAATACTGGTCGCGGTAGTTGCGCGGACGCCAGCCGCCGATGCTGATCGGCGCGTCGAGGAAGCGGTCGCCGGGCTTGTAGCCGTATTCGAGCGCCGCCAGTAGCACGAACAGCTTGAACGTCGAGCCGGGCTGGCGCCGCGCCTGGGTTGCGCGGTTGAATTGGCTCGCCTTGTAGTCGGCGCCGCCGACGAGCGCCTTCACCGCGCCGTCGGGCGTCGTCGCCACGAGGGCACCCTGGCGCACGCCCATCGCGGGACCGTCCTTGGCGAGCGCCGCCGCGAGCGCGCGCTCGGCCTCGCCCTGCAGCGCAGGATCGAGCGTCGTGCGGATCACGAGATCGTCGTGTCCCACCGTCACGTAATTGGGCAGCAGGTCGACGATCCAATCGGTGAAGTAGCGCGGGCCGGCGAGCTCGGGCGGCGGGATGACGACCGTCCTCGTCTTCTTCGCCGCGCGCGCCTGCGGCTCGCTGATGACGCCGCTCGCGACCATCGCGTCGAGCACGACGGCGGTGCGCGCCTCGGCGCGCTCGGGATCAGCGTGCGGGTTGTCGCGCGAGGGCGAGCGCAGGAGGCCGGCCAGCATCGCGGCCTGATAGAGCGTCAGGTTCTTCGCCGGCCGCCCGAAATAGCGCCGCGACGCCGCCTCGATGCCGTAGGCGCCCGAGCCGAAATAGACGCGGTTCAGATAGAAGGTGAGGATCTCGTCCTTGGTGAAGTGATCCTCGATGCGCAGCGCCAAGAGCGCTTCGCGGAATTTCCGCGTGATGCTGCGCTCGGGCGTGAGAAACGCAACCTTGGCCAGCTGCTGCGTCAGCGTGCTGCCGCCCTGGCGGATGCGGCCGCTGATGATGTTGGTGGCGACCGCGCGCGCGAGCCCGATCGGGTCGATGCCCCAATGGCGATAGAAGCGCCGGTCCTCGATCGCCATCACCGCGCGCAGGACGTGCGGCGGCAGATCGTAGAGCTGCACCGGCTCGCCGTAGAGATCGCCGTAGACCGCGAGCATGCGCCCTTCCGCGTCCTGCACGATCACCTGCGGGCGGCGCTTGATCTCGTGAATGCCGTCGAGCGGCGGCAGATCGCGGCTGTAGTAGAGCGCCGCCGCGCCGACGACGGCCGTGCCTGCCAGCGCCAGGTAGATCGTCCAGCGCAGCAGGAAGCGGACCATCTATTCGAGCCTTTCGCCGGCGCGCACGCCCCATACGTGCTGCTGCGGCATCCAGCCGCTGAAGCCCTTGACCGAGAGGCGGCACCAGATGCGCTCGCACTTCTCGAGCTTGGCGACGACGCCGGCCTCGAGCCGCGCCACCGGCTTGGCGCTCTCGCGCGGCTCGGCGCGCAGCACGCGCGTGCCGCCGGTGACCAGCACGGTGCGCTGGCGGCGGAGGCCGCTCGCATGCACCCAGCCTTCCCCGCCCTCGTAGTCGCGCACGAAGCGCCAATGCTCGTATTCGCGTAAGACCTGCACCGGCAGGCCCTGGCGCTGGTAGGTCCAGCGGATCGGATAATCCTGGCTCGGTCCGGCGCGGACATGGACCGCGTCGTGGCGCAGCGAGACGAAGCGCGGCGGCGCCGTTTCCGCACGCGCCGACGTCGCCCAGGCCCAGAGGCCGAGCAGCACCCCGCCAAGCGCCAATACCCCGCGATGAGCCCCCATGTCCTCTATACGGGCGGATGCGCCGGGACGGCACCGCCGTCCCGCCCGGTCGGCGCCGCCATCACCCCGGGCGCCAGGGGAACGAGTCCCGAACACGGACGCTTCATGAATCCGCCGCGACTCGGCGTCAAGAGTCCTCGAAAAGGGGTCTGACCCCTTTTTGCGCGCTCCGCCCTGCGCGGCCGTTCGCATTATGGCCAGCGGCATCGGCGCCGGGCGGGGCGCTAGACAAGCCCACCCGCCCTTGCT
>SBBV01000220.1 GCA_005240015.1 Candidatus Odyssella thessalonicensis
CACCTCCCCCGCAAGCGGGCAGGAAAGTGCCGCCTTGACTGCGGGCCGGTTTCGCCCCATCTGACGCGTCTTCGCTCGACCGGAACGCGTCCATGAAAGCCGAGACCCAAGCCATCGTCAGCGAGATCGAGCAGTCGCTCGCCTTGCTGAGGGGGCGTCTTTGACCCCGCGAAGCTCGAGACCCAGCTCGCGGCGCTGAACGTACGCGCCGAGGATCCCAATCTCTGGAACGACCGGGCCGCGGCACAATCGGTGATGCGCGAGCGCACGCTGGTCGAGAAAAGGCTCGCCGATTTCCGCTCGCTCGAAGGCGGCTTGAAGGAACACCTCGATCTCCTCGAACTCGCCGAGGCCGAGGACGAGCAAAGCCTCGTCGCCGAGGCCGAGAAGGCGCTCGCCGATCTCCGCGACCGCGCGCGGAAGGCGCAGGTGGCGGCGCTGCTTTCGGGCGAGGCCGACGCCAACGACTGCTACGTCGAGGTTCACGCCGGCGCCGGCGGCACCGAGAGCCAGGACTGGGCCGAGATGCTGGCGCGCATGTACATGCGCTGGGCCGAGCAGCACGGCTACGACGTCGAGTGGCTCGAGGAGAGCCCGGGCGAAGAGGCCGGCCTCAAATCGGCGACGTTCCAGGTGAAGGGCCCCAACGCCTATGGCTGGCTCAAGACCGAATCGGGCGTGCACCGCCTCGTGCGCATCTCGCCGTTCGACGCCAATGCGCGCCGGCACACGAGCTTCGCCAGCGTCGGCGTCTACCCGGTGATCGACGACACGATCACGATCGACGTGCAGGACAAGGATCTCCGCATCGACACCTATCGCTCCTCGGGCGCCGGCGGCCAGCACGTCAACAAGACCGAGAGCGCGGTGCGCATCACGCACACCCCGACCGGCATCGTCGCCGCCTGCCAGAGCGAGCGCTCGCAGCACCAGAACAAGGCGCAGGCGATGAAGATGCTGAAGGCGCGGCTCTACGAGGCGGAGCTGAAGAAGCGCGAAGCGGCGGCGAAGGCGCTCGAAGACGCCAAGACCGACATCGGCTGGGGCCACCAGATCCGGTCCTACGTGCTCCAGCCCTACCAGATGGTCAAGGACGTGCGCACAGGCGTCGAAAAGGGCAATGCCCGCGCCGTGCTCGACGGCGATCTCGACGAATTCCTCGAAGCCTCGCTCTCCGGCAAGAAGCGCAACAAGGGCGAGAAGGACCTCGAATAGACGAGGCCCGGCTCGAAAGCGAAAGGGGCGGGCCTTCTCACCCGCCCCTCGCGTCTACGCTCCCAGACGTCGGCCTATTTGATCCCCATGATCTCCTTGGCCTGCTGCAGATCCTTGACCGAATCGGCGTGCTGGCCGGCCTTGTGCTTGGTCTCGCCGCTCGCGCGCAGCTGCTGCACTTGCGCCTTCTTGGCGGCGTCGAGCTGCGCGGTCGGCAGCGCCTTGTCGATGTCGGCCATGTGCTTGGGGCAGCTCCCGGCATAGGCAGGCGCGGCGAGGGCGACGATGGTGGCGGCGAGCAGGATGCGTTTCATGGACTTCCTCCGAGGCGAAACTAGGTTGCGGCGCGGGGATCCTCGCTCCGGGGCCGGTACGGCTCGCGGCAGGCGGGGCGCCATGCCGAAGTGAACGCCGTTCCGAGCTGTTTATTCCAGTAGTATCCGGGGGAGACCATGGACAAGGTTCTCATCGTCGGCGTCGGGCCTGGCCTGAGCGCATCGCTGGCCCGTCTGGCCGCGCGCGAAGGCATGCAGGTGGCCCTCGCAGCGCGCAAGACCGAGAAGCTCGCCGCGCTCGCCAAAGAGACCAAGGCGCGGGTCTACGCCTGCGACGCCGTCGAACCGGCAGCGGTCGAAGGCTTGTTCGCGTCGGCGGAGCGCGATCTCGGGCCGCTCAACTGGGTCGTCTACAACGCCAGCTATCGCACGCGCGGGCCCGTGACCGGGCTCGACGCCGCCGAGGTGAAGAAATCGCTGCTCGTCTCATGCTATGGCGGCTTTCTCGTCGGCCAGCGCGCGGCGAAGGGCATGCTCGAGCAGGGCGGCGGCTCGATCTTCTTCACCGGCGCCTCGGCCAGCGTCAAGGGCTATGCGCAGTCGGCGCCTTTCGCGATGGGCAAATTCGGTCTGCGCGGCCTTGTGCAGAGCATGGCGCGCGAGCTGGCGCCGAAGAACGTCCACGTCGCGCACTTCGTCATCGACGGCGGGATCCTGCGCCCCGGCGGCGACGAGCGCGCCCCGGCGCGCGGTGCCGACGGCATGCTCCACCCCGACCGCATCGCCGAGACCTATCTCCACATCCACCGCCAGCATCGGAGCGCCTGGACCTGGGAGGTCGAGCTGCGCCCCTGGGTGGAGAATTTCTAGCTGCGGCGCCCCTACGTGATGGCGCCGCTGTAATAGGCGTCCGAAAATCCCGCCGCTGCGCGCGCCTCGTCGTTGAACGGCGGCTTGAGCGCGCCCTTGAAATGCGCGCGCACCAGCGCGCGCCAGGTTTCGACCGGCGGCACGCCGCGCCTTTCGCACAACCACTCGAACCAGCGCCGTCCGGCGGCGACGTGGCCGATTTCGTCGCGGTAGATGATGCGCAGCACGCCGGCGCTGTCCGCATCGCCGAGCCGCTCGAAGCGCGCGATCATCGCCGGCGTCACGTCGAGGCCGCGCGCCTCGAGCACCAGCGGCACGATGGCGAGGCGCGCGAGCAGGTCGTGACGCGTCTCGTGCGCGGCCTGCCAGAGCCCGTCATGCGCCGGCAGATCGCCATAGGCCGCCCCGAGCGCCGCGAGCCGATCGGCGAGCAGCAGGAAATGCCTGGCTTCGTCGTCGCCGACGCGCACCCAATCGTCGAAGAACTCGCGCGGCAGCTCGGGCTGGGCGCCCGGCGCGCCGTTGGCGAAGCGCGCGACGATGTCCCAGGCGAGATCGACCGCGTTCAATTCGATATGCGCGACCGCGTGCAGCAGCGCGATGCGCGTCTCCTTGGTGCCGGCCGCACGTCGCTTCGCCATGTCGCGCGGTGGTCTGAGCTCGGGCCGCGGCGGACGCGCCGGCCGCTCCGGCGCGTCGCCCGCTCCGATGGCGGCGATCGCGCCCGCTTGCCAGCGAGCGGCGGCGGCACGGCTCGCCGCGGCCTTGGCGCGCGCATCGGCGGTCGCCAGCACTGCGGCGGCGAGGGCGGCAAGAGTAGGATGCTCGGACCGGTTCATGTTAGAGTTGGCATCACCGCACAGGCCCCGCATATCCTCCCATGGCCGGCGGCAAGGAGGAACGTCATGAAGTTCGTCCTGCTCGGCAGCATCAGCAAGGAGTGGTCGGCCAAGCACGCGCGCCGCACCGCGCTGGCGCGCGCCAAGGCGAAGCAGCTCGGCATCAAGATCGAGTCCATCTACTACACGCAAGGCGCCTACGACTTCGTCGACGTCGCCGACGCGCCGACTGCCGAAGCCATGCTCGCCTTCTCGGTCTGGTACGCCAACAAGGGCCTCGGGCGTATGCAGACCATGCCCGCCTTCCCCGAGAAATCGTTCGTGGCGGCGACGAAGAAGGCGAAGTAGCTCCGCTTCGCGCCTCCGCTTCCTCCTCCTCCTCGCGGACTCATTCTAACGCGCGTTCAACCTATAGGAGGGCGCGCTTCGGAATTGCTGCGCCTTATGGTAGTTGGCGCTGCCTGAGAAATGCGCCAACCTCGCGCGGCCGGGCTACAGGGGGAGGGGACTAATGGCGCCGAAATCGCTGGCGTCTGTCGCATCAGCCATGGTGCTCGCGGCTTGCTCATTCGAGCCGCTGCTGACCTCAAAGTTCATCGAGTACAACCGAGTACTTGAAGACACAAGCAACTCTATGAAGGCTCCACCTATGTGGCAGCCGATGATGGCTCACGCACCATCCACATTTTATCTTTCGTAACGCAACTGCTGGCCCTCAACCGCGAGGCCGATGAGTTGCCGCGAACGGTCCTTGTCAATGTGACATCCCCATAGCCCAAGGGGATGGCAATTCCTGGCGGTTCGCGTTCGACTCACAAGCTTTTCACCGCCTCCAGCACCTCCTCGACGTGGCCCGGGATTTTGATCTTGCGCCAGATGCCGCGCACGATGCCCTTTTCGTCGATGAGGAAGGTCGAGCGCTCCATGCCCATGTATTTGCGCCCGTACATGCTCTTCTCGACCCAAGTGTCGTAGGCGGCCGAGGTCTCGCCGTCGGCGTCGGAGGCGAGCGTGAACGGCAGCTTGTATTTCGCCTTGAACTTGTCGTGGGCGGCGACGCTGTCGCGCGAGACGCCGATCACCGTCGCCTTGACCTTGCCGAAATCCGGCAGCGCGTCGCGGAAGCCGCAGGCCTCCTTGGTGCAGCCCGGCGTGTCGTCCTTGGGATAGAAGTAGAGGACGATGCGCTTGCCCTTGAGGCCCGAGAGCGAGACCGTGCCGCCGCCGTCGGCCGGCATCTCGAACTTGGGCGCAGGCTTTCCGATCTCGACCGTCTTCATTGGATCTCCCCGGATTGTTGCGCAGCGAGGCCGGTCGCTGGCTCGACGACGTATTCGGCGAAGGCGCGGCGCACGTCGGCCTGCGCCGCCGCCAGCGCGCCTTTGAGCGCATCGAAACTAGCGGCGCCGCCGGCGCGGGCAAGAGCCGCCTTCAGTCCTTCGCTCGCGGCGCTCTCGTCGAAGCCTTCCTCGATGGTGAGGCGCAGCATGGCCTGGACCTGCTGCAGGAGGCGCGCCGCCGCCGCCAGCGCCGCCGCGCGCTCGGCCGGCAGCAAGCCCGCGGCGCCGAGATAGCGATAGGCGTCGGCGATCGAAGGTGCCAGGATCTCCGGCCGCGCGGCCGCGTGGCGGAGCAGGAGATACTGCGCGATGAACTCGACGTCGACGAGGCCGCCGCGCACATGCTTCACGTCCCAGATCGAGCGTGCGGGGTGTTGCTCGGCGACGCGCCGGCGCATGTCGGCGACGTCGCCGACGAGGCGCACCGGATCGCGCGGCTGGGTCAGGATCTCGCGCACGAGGGCCATCACCTTTTCGCCGAATGCCGCATCGCCGGCGACGAAGCGTGCCCGCGTCAGCGCCATGTGCTCCCAGGTCCAGGCGTCGCGCTGCTGATACTGCAGGAACGCCTGGAAGCTCGAGGCGAGCGGCCCCTTGTCGCCGGCGGGGCGGAGGCGGAGATCGACGTGATAGAGGTCGCCCTCGGCGGTGGGGGCGGCGAGCGCGTTCACGAGCCGCGGCGCGAAGCGCGCATAGTAGTGGCTGACCGCAAGCGGCCGCGGCCCCTGCGACTGCTCGACTTCGGCCGGCGCCTCGTAGACGAACACGAGATCGAGATCGGAAAGCCTGCGCCCAAGTTCGAGATGCCGGCCGACGGCGGCG
>SBBV01000210.1 GCA_005240015.1 Candidatus Odyssella thessalonicensis
ACCTTGGGCAGATCGCGCACATGCGGCAGGTGGAGGTCGGTGATCTTGAGGAAGCGCTGGAAATACTTGTCGGGCTCGGGCCGCCGGCGGATGGCGAGAAAGTCGATGCACTGGATGAAGAGCCGCGTGTGCCGGCTCGAGGCGCGCCGCACCGTGTCGGCCAGCTCCTTCAAGCCCGGGATAAAGCGGTCGTGGCCGATGCGGAGCAGCGGGCCGCTCGGGATGTCGCGGATGCCGGTCGCCTCGATCACGAGCCCGCCCGGCCGGCCGCGCGCGAAGCGCTCGTACCAGTCGAGCACGTGCTCGGTCACGAAGCCGTCGTCGGTGGCGCGCCAGGGCACCATCGCCGGGACCCAGGTGCGCTGCTCGAGCGTGAGCGGCCCGATCCGGACCGGGCTGAACCAGCGCGAGCGCGCCGCCTCCTCGGCCGTCGGCCAGCGGCCGGGATCGGGCGTGTATTTGATGCGCTCGGGCGGCTTCCACATGCGTTCGGCGCGCTTCCTTAGTTTAAGTCTAAATATTTTATATCTAAAATAATTGCCGTCAAGGTGGTGCGGTCCGGTGTCTCGTCTCCAGCCCGCCCCTGCGCGGCAGCGCGCCATTGAGGAAATAATCGGCAAAGCGTGCGGCGATGCGCTCGATCTCGCGCGGCGATTTCCGCTCGTACCAGTGGATGGCTCCGTTGCAGAGCGCCAGCAGCGCCACGGTGGCGGAGCGGCAATCGAAATCGTGCGGCAGCTCGCGGGCGCGCACCGCGGCGCGGAAGATGCGCTCCCAGAGCCGCTCATAGACGCGCCCCAACGCGCGCAGTTCCGCGCCGCCGCCGCCGGGCAGCGCGCGCTCGCCGAACGCGATGGTCGAGACCAGTTCGGCGCGATTGTGCCGGAGGTGCTGCGCGATTCCGGCCCGCACCTTGTCGGAAAGAGTGCCGGGCCCCGCGAGAATCGCCGCGAGCCGCGCATTGAACCCTTGGCCGCGGCGGCGGCACACCGCGACGAACGCCGCCTCCTTCGATTCGAAGTAATAGTAGAGACTGCCGGGCAGCAGCCCGACGCGGTCGGCGATGTCCTTCGTCGTGGCCGCGTGGAAGCCCTTGGCGGCGAACACCGCGGCGGCCGCGTCCAGCACCTCGTCGCGCCGGCGGTCCTGCTTGGTCGCCTGATGCGGGGATTTCGCGCGCAGCGCTGCCCGGTTGGCCATGGCGCATTATTTCTAATGCCGTTAGAAAATTCAAATGGTATTTGAAAAATTCCGGGCGCCGGAATAGACTGCCCGGCATGGAGGGGCGGTTTCGTGGCGAAGGCAAGCGCGATCGCGTATAACGGCGAGTTCAAGTCCGAGCGCTGGGCGCTCGGCCTGCCCACGAGCCAGCGCGAGATCGACGCGATCCACCGGGTGAAGAAGCGCCTCGCGCTCGCGCGCGCCAAGCAATCGAAGTTCCTCGCCAAGCGCGTCTCCGGCATCGATGCCAGGAAGCTCGACGACCCCCACGAATGGGCCAAGATCCCGGTCCTGACCAAGGACGAGCTCAGGAAGCTCTCGACCGAGGAGTTCTACCGCGACTTCTGCATCGCCGGGTTCGACCAGGCGGTCGAGTTCTGGCGCTCGGGCGGCGCCACCGGCAAGCCGCTGTTCTATCCGCGCTCGGCCGAGGACATGCGCCTGATGCTCGGCGTCGCGTTCCGCCGCATCTGGCCCTGCATCGGCGCCACCGCCAGGGACACGCTCCACGTCTCGTTCCCGATGGGCATCCATCCGGTGGGCCAGCTTGCGCCGCGCTCGGCCGAGATGGAGGGCATCGCCACGATCTGGGCCGGTGCCGGGACGACGACGCCCTCGGAGGCCCAGCTCGATCTGATTCTGAGCTTGAAGCCCAGCATCGTCGCGGCGATGCCGAGCTATGCGCTGCACCTCGCCAATGTCGCCGAGGCGCGCGGCATCGACCTGGCCGCGGCGGGCGTGAAGAAGCTGCTCGTCAGCGCCGAGCCGCTCACCGAGGCCAAGCGCGCCAAGCTCGCGCGCAGCTGGGGTGCTTCGGTCTACAACAGCTTCGGCATGACCGAGGGGGCCATGACCGCGGTCGAGCGCCACGGCCTCGGCCGCATGATCGCGTGGACCGATCTCTTCCTGCTCGAGGTCATCGACGGCGCCTCCGGCAAGCCGGTGGCGCCCGGCGAGACCGGCTGCCTCGTCATGACGCCGCTCTGGTCGAACACGATCACGCCGTTCCTGCGCTGGTTGACCGGCGACATCGTGTGCATCGCGCCGCAGAAGAAGAGCAAGGACCCGTTCTCGATCTTCCCGATCTTGGAGCACGCGCTGCGCACCGAGGGCTTCTTCAAGATTCGCGGCATCAACATCAACCACGGCGACCTCGAGGACTTCATGTTCCAGCAGGCCGCGGTGCAGGACTTCAAGGGCGAGGCGGTCACCGCCCCCGACGGGCAGGACCGGCTGCGCCTGCTCGTCGAGCTCCGCCGCGGCGCCGATCCCGCCGAGGTCACGCGCGCGCTCATCGCCGCCGTCAGGGCCAAGTTCGAGCAGACCTGCGAGGTCGAAGTCCTCGCCGCCGGCACGCTCGCGCAGGAATTCGAGAAATCCGTGAAAGCCCCGCGCTTCGTCGACAAGCGCTAAAAAAACAGGAGCCGCAGAGACGCAGAGAAAGGACAGGGCGCGCCAAAGGCGTGCAAAAGATCTCCTCTGCGCCTCTGCGTCTCCTGTTCTGTTTCAGGGAGACCGCACGATGACCGCTTGCCCGCTGTGCCGCGCCGATCACATCGGCAGCCTGATGCGCCCCAAGGCGCTGCGCGATGCGCACAAGGCGCATGCGGCGGGCCGCCTTGCCGATGCCGATTTCGCGCGCGCGCAGGACGAGGCCGTGCGCGCGGCGGTCAAGATGCAGGAGGAGGCCGGGCTCGGCGCCGTCACCGACGGCGAGTTCCGCCGCCGCTCGTGGTTCGCGGGCTTCGTCGATGCGGTGGACGGCCTCACGCACAAGGACACCGAGTTCAACTTCATGGAAGCGGGCGAAGCCGCGATCTCGGTGCCGGTGCCGCACGCCGAAGCGCCGATCCGTCGCGTCAAGGGCATCACGACGCACGAACGCCAGC
>SBBV01000094.1 GCA_005240015.1 Candidatus Odyssella thessalonicensis
GCGTGCTTCGAGGCGTGACGAACGCGAGGCGCGTTCGTCGCGCACCTCAGCATGAGGGCTGTTTTTGCAGGGGCAGTATCAAATACAGCCAACCCGAGCCTTATGCTGAGGTGCGCGACGAACGCGCCTCGCGTTCGTCACGCCTCGAAGCACGCACGGCGCAATTTCAGCGTATCGGCGCTTCCGCTAAAGATCCGTCCGCTCCTCGGCGATCGGCTTGCGCTCTTTCTTGTTGAAGCGATCGTCGTAGATCGGGCGGCCGCCGGTCGTGGGACCGGGATATTGCACGATCAGGATCTCGCCGCCGGTCTCCGTCGAGAACTCGCCCTCGAAATGCGGATCGGGGTGGAAGATCATCGAGCCGGGCCGGACGACGTTGCCGTCGATCTTGAAGGTGCCCTCGAGCACGTACCACACCTGCGCGAAATCGTGATTGTGGACCGGGTGATGCGCGCCCGGCTCGAGGCGCAGGATGCCCGCATTGGGCTCGGTCGGGCGCTCGGGCCGCGGATGGAACATCATCTTGCCGGTCTCGCCGGGCCAGCGGATGGTCTCCCATTCGAGATCGTCGCGATGCTTGATCTCGTAGGACTGGTGGCGGCGCTGGGCCTTGGCGTCGTCCATGGCGTTTCTCCGGCGTTGCCTCATGGGTTTACCCGAGCTTTTCGCGGGCGCATGAACGCGTCAAGCAACCCGCTTGGGACGCGCCGGCGCCGACTGCTCGTATAGATGGCAGGGGAATGCCGGCGTTTCGTCATCGCATTTGTTGCGTTGCCGCCAGCTTCCTGTACTATAGCTAGATTGCCGCCGGGTGGCGGCATGGTGGCAGGGGCATGTCTGAAGCGGGCGCCGCGCGCGGTCAGGTCATCGTTCTCGGCAACGAGAAGGGCGGGACGGGCAAGTCCACCTCGGCGATGCACATCGTCATCGCCTTGATGCGCGACGGGTTCCGGGTCGCCAGCATCGATCTCGATCCGCACCAGGGTACGCTCACGCGCTACGTCGAGAACCGGAAGGCGTTCTCCGAGTCGAAGGGTATCCACCTACCGGTTCCCGAGCACCACTGCTTCAGCGGCAGCGAGGCCGATAGCGTCACGGCGGCGGAAAGCGAGGACAAGCGACGGCTCGATTCGCTGGTCGAACAGTTGAGCGACGTGCACGACTACGTCGTCATCGACTGCCCGGGCAGCGACACGTTCCTGGCGCGCCACGCGCTGAGCATCGCCGACACGCTGATCACGCCGATCAACGACAGCTTCATCGACATGGACTTGTTGGCCAAGGTCGGCGGCAACCCGCCGCGCGTGCTCGGCCCCAGCACCTACAGCCAGATCGTGTGGGAGCAGAAGGTGCAGCGCGCGCAGCGCAATCGCCAATCGATCGACTGGATCGTCATGCGCAATCGCCTGGCGCAGCTCGACTCGCGCAACAAGCGCAATGTCGGCGACGCGCTCGAGAAGCTGGCGCAGCGCATCGGCTATCGGCTGATCGACGGCTTCAGCGAGCGCGTGATCTTCCGCCAGCTGTTCCTGCAAGGGCTCACCGTCCTCGATCTCCGCGACGAGGGCACCGACGTGCAGCTCAATCTCTCGCACATCGCGGCGCGCAACGAGATCCGCAATCTGCTCGACGCGGTGCTGGGCGAGCCCGAGATGCCGGCGCCGACGCCGATGCGCATCGCCGCCGCCTGGCCGCCCGAGTCGGCCGAGCCGGCCATGGCCGAGCCGGCTTCGGCTGCGGCCGAGGCCGAGCCCGAGCCCCAGACTCCGGCGCCCGCCGAGTCTTGACCGCGCGCCGATTTCGCCCAGTCTCATGGGCATGGGCGACCGCGACAAATCCAAGCCGGTTCCGGCCCCGACCCCGCAACGTGGCGACATCGAAAGCGCGCCTGACGACGTCGACTCCTTCCTGAGCGCGCTGCGGACGGCACCGGCGCCACAGCGGCGCGCCGGCGAGCGCGGCCGGCTCATCTTCGCGATGGACGCCACGGCGAGCCGCGAGCCCACCTGGGACACGGCGATCCAGATCCAGGCCGAGATGTTCAGCGAAACCGCGGCCCTGGGCGGGCTCGAGGTGCAGCTCGCCTGGTATCGCGGCTTCGGCCAGTTCCGCGCGAGCGAGTGGGTGGATGATTCCAAATCGCTGGTCACGCGCATGACTGAGGTACGCTGCCTCGCCGGCAAGACGCAGATCGCGCGCGTGTTGAAGAACGCCATCGTCGAGGCCAAGCGGGGCAGGGTGGGTGCCCTCGTTTTCGTCGGCGACGCGATGGAGGAGGACATCGACACGCTCGGCGACCTGGCCGGCCGGCTCGGCCTGCTCGGCGTGCGCGCCTTCATCTTCCACGAGGGCCGCGATCCTACCGCGGCGCGCGCGTTCCAGCACATCGCCAGGCTCACCGGCGGCGCCTGCTGCCGCTTCGACGCCTCGAGCGCGCGTCAGCTTCGCGAATTGCTAGCTGCCGTCGCCGTCTACGCCGCCGGCGGCCGCGCCGCACTCGAAGACTACGGCAAGAAGAAAGGCGGCGAGGTGCTGAGGCTCACGCACCAAGTGCGGTGAGCGCGCGCCCGGGCGGCATCCACGCTTTGCGTGGTTCGAGGCGCGGCACCAAAGAGGCGCCGAGCACCTCACTATGAGGCCCGTTTTTCCAGGCACCCGACGGTGCTCTGCTGAAGCCAACCCAGCACCTCATGCCGAGGTGCTCGCCGACGCTTCTCGTCGGCGAGCCTCGAA
>SBBV01000543.1 GCA_005240015.1 Candidatus Odyssella thessalonicensis
GCCCGACGAGCGCCGCCTTGATCGCGGGCTCGAGCAGCGGATCCAGGGCGATCTGGTCGGGGCCGCTCACGTCAATGCGCGGGCGCTCGAACGCCGCCTCGAGCGAGAGACCGAAATCGGCCTGGAACGAGACCAGCTGCAGGATCGCCGGCAGGATGCGCCGCCCGCCCGAGGCGCCGATCGCGAGCCAGGGCCGCTCGCCCGCGAGGCCGAGCAGCGGCAGCATGTTCGACAGCGGGCGCTTGCCCGGGCCGAGCGAGTTGGGCCGGCCGGGCCTGGGATCGAACCAGTTGATGCCGTTGTTCATGAGCACGCCGGTTTCCGGCAGCACCACCTTGGCGCCGAACAGCGACAGCAGCGTCTGCGTCAGCGCCACCATGTTCCCGTCGCGGTCGATGATCGAGAGATGCGTCGTGCATTCGGCGCTGGCGCGGCCTTCGCCCATGGTCTCGAGCCGCGCCGCATAGGCGTCGGCGAGCGCCTCGGCATAGGCGACGAACGCCGCCGCATCGAGCGCGCTGCCGAGGCGGCCGGCGAGGTGATCGAACGCATCGCGCAGGGTGGGGCCGGCGGTGAGGCCGCCGGGCACGAGCAGGCGCCTGCCGCCGCGCGGAATGACGAGCGGCTCGACGAGGCGCGCGCGATACTCGGCGAGGTCGGCCCTCGCAATCTTCGATAGGTTGACGCCGCTTGCTCCCGGATCCGGGCCGCGCGCGAGATCGGCGGCCAGCTTGTGCCCGATCGTGCCGTCGTAGAGATCGCGCGCCCCGCGCTCGGCGAGAGCCTTCAGCGTGGCGACCAGCGCCGGGTTCTTGAGCCGCCTGAGCGCGCCGGTCCAGTCGGGCACGGGCGGGAAACCTTCGGGCAGGAACCACGCGCGCGACGCCGGAAAGCGCGCGAGATCAGCGGCGGCGGTAGCGATGACGAGCGTCGCCCACCAATCGGCCTCGAAGCCCTGCTCGGCCAAACCGATCGCGGGCGCGAGCAGGGCCGACCATGGCTTGGTGGCGAAGGTTTCGTGCGCGAGGCGCATGCCGTCGGGCTGGCCCGGCACGGCCATCGCCGGATAGCCGAGCACGTTGCGGTTCTCGGCGACCTCGGGCCAGCCGAAGAGATCGGCGCCGGCCCGGCCCGTGAGCGGATAATCGGCGGGATCGAGCGCCTTGGCGCTGACGGCGCCGAAATCGACCACGTGGCCGCGGCGCTGGCGCGCGTCCCACACCACCATGAAGCCGATGCCGCCGATCCCGCTCATCCACGGCTCGAGCGCCGCGAGCGCGAACGCGGTCGCGATCGCGGCGTCGACGGCGTTGCCGCCGGCGGCGAGCACGCCGGCGCCCACGTCAGCCGCTGTTTGATTCTGCGCCGCGACGACGCCGCCTTTGCTCCGCACCGGCTCTTTCAAATAGCGGAGCTGGCGGCTGAGATTCTGCGACATCGGCGATCCGTCTTTCCTTCTCCGAGCACCTGGGCGCGCGGCAACTTAGCAGGACCCGCGGAGCCGGGTAGGTTGCCAGAGTTTCAGCCAGTGATATTTCAGTGCTAGTGTACGCGCGGGGATTGCTGTGGGGAGGGGATTTTCATGCGCACGTTTTGGACGATGCTGGGCGCTGCTGCGCTCGTCCTCGGCGCGAGCGCGCCGGCAAGTGCGCTCAGCTACGTGATCAACGACCCGCGCTTCGGCGGCGCCTTCATCGCCGGATGCCCGACGGAGCAGTACTGCGGAAACGGCATCCAAAATTCCGCGAACGATTTCTGCCGCTCGCAGGGCTATGCAGGCGCGAGCAATTACCGAACCGATGCGGTCAGGGCGCGCGGCAGCGCCTATCACATCGCGACGCGCTCGCGATGCAGCCATCCTAACTGCATCATGTTCACCCAGATCAGCTGCTCAAGTCAGGCGGCGCGGCCTGCACCGCCCGCACGTCCCCCGGCGCCGGCCTATCAGCCGGTGCGGGTCAACAGGCCGAATGTGAACGGCGTCGTCCTCGATTGGTGCGTGTACTGGGGGAGGAATTGCGGTGCACAAGCCGCCTATTTCATCTGCCAGCGGTTGGGCTATCGCGGCGCCTTGAATTGGGCGACCCATCGGCCGGGCCGTACTTTGGTGATGGGGTCGAACCAGTTGTGCCAAGGGACCCACTGCCTCGGCTTTAGTTATGTGACGTGTGCACGCTGAACCGCTAAGCGCGGGTCGCGAAAGCTCGAAAATTTTCATGTTTTGTTCTTGACACGCCCCGCAACCTCCGCTAGATAAGCCATCGCAAACGCCACGAGTCCGTCCGCAGCGTAAGAGCTGCGGCTCCTCCGCGGCGGTTTTCAAGTTCTGCGGCATCGGACAACCCGGGATTCGTCTTCGGGCCCGATCCGCCATCCGGCCGTCGCACGCGGCCGCGCTAGGCCGGCGATCCCGGCGCGAGGCGCGACAACCGCTCCGGCCTCCGCCCTCCTCCCCGCAAATCGAAACGGACGGAAATCACATCCATGTCCACGACGATCGATCGCGCCTTCGTCAAGCAATACGAGACGGAGGTGCACGCCGCCTATCAGCGGCTCGGCTCCAAACTCAGGAAGACCGTGCGCAACCGCGACAATGTCACGGGCGCCACCGTCGTCTTCCAGAAAGTCGGCAAGGGCACCGCTGCGACCAAGTCGCGCCACGGCCAGGTGCCGGTGATGAACCTCAGCCACGACCCGATCGAGTGCAACCTGCTCGACTATTACGCCGGCGACTGGGTCGACAAGCTCGACGAGATCAAGGGCCAGCACGACGAGCGCCGCACCATCATCGACGCCGGCGCCTACGCGCTCGGCCGCAAGACCGACGAGCTCATCGTGACGAGCTTGAACCAGTCGACCAACTACGCGCTCACCGACACCGACGGCCTCACCAAGGCCAAGGTGCTCGCCGCCTTCGAGATGCTCGGCGCCAAGGACGTTCCCGACGATGGCCAGCGCTACGCCATCGTCGGCTGGAAGCAGTGGAGCCAGCTGCTCGACATCGAGGAGTTCGCCAATGCCGACTATGTCGGCAAGGACGAGCTGCCGTGGCAGGGCGCCCAGGCCAAGAAATGGCTCGGCACCCTCTTCATGCCGTTCTCGGGCCTCACCAAGACCGGCAGCGTGCGCTTCTGCCACTGGTACCACAAGACCGCGGTCGGCCACGCCTCGGGCTGCAACGTGAAGTCCGACATCTCCTGGCACGGCGACCGCGCCGCGCACTTCGTCTCCAACATGATGAGCCAGGGCGCCGCGCTCATCGACGCCGACGGCGTCGTGACCATGCGCTGCCTCGAATCCTGAGGAATCCGATCATGGCCTATCTCTCGAAGAACCTCTCCGTGCTGGCCTATGCCAACGGCTTCACGCTCTGGCACTACACCACGCCCGACACCGCAGCGACGGTGGACACGGCCGGCTATTTCAACGGCGCGTCGGAAATGCTCCGCGTCGGCGACATGATCCTCGCCAACGTCGAGGCGGACGGCGCGATGAAGGCCGGCATCTTCCTCGTCAACGCCAACGCCGCCGGCGTCGTCGACGTCGCCGACATCACCGGCGTCGGCGGCACGGATACGGATTAGGCTCGCCACGGAAGTTCGGCGCGGCGCCCACGGCGTGGCGCCGAACTTAGCGGCCGTAAGAAAGCGGGCTGGGCGATCCGAGGATGTCCAGCGCTTCGGTACCGCGGCAGGCTTGCAATTCCATGTCTACCGTTTGGGCCATGTTGCGACCAACAGCTTGGCCCTCTCGTGGCCTTGCGCGGCGGCCTTCTTCAGCCACTCACGCGCCTCAGCCGTCGCCGCCGCCGTGGCCGGCTTCCGATCAAGCAAGTGGAGGCCATAAAAGTACTGGGCTTCAACCTTGCCGAACTCAGCCGATCGCCGCAGCGCTTCCCATCCACACGCGTCGAATCGATTCGCGAGATCGTGATTCCCATTCTTGAGGAGCAACGCCGCGATTTCGGAGCGCCGACGGTGGTGTTCAAACCATACGGCGCCGGGCTCGTAGAGCCGTTCGTGATCCTCGCGTCCACAGTAGAACGCCTCTTGGGCAGTCGCTGGCTCGTCCGTGACCGACAAAGCGACAAGGCTCGCGGAAATCAAAGTGGCAAGGCCCCCGAGGACCACGCCTACGCTTGCTGCCGAACGCATGGGATTTACCAACAGCTGAAGCTCACCTTGGATGCCTGCGACAAGTTTCGCATGACACCCGACCGTCGCAAAACACGATTCCATTGACCAGGACGCACGCGATGACGGACGAAGTTCAGGATTACGAAAATCAAGTGCACAGATACGCCGCAACATCTCGGATCTTCAAGCGCGCGAGGACGAACTGCGCCGGCAGATCCAAGGTCATCGGCGCGCGATCGGCGAGATTGAGGACCGTCGCCACATACCCGGTTTCCGGCTTCGTATTCGCGAGCTCGAGTACGGGATTCGCGCGCTCGAGGATGAGCTGATGCAAAATCGCGCTGAGCTGGAAGGGTTTCGAGGTCGCTTGCACGCCAAGGAGCAGGAATGCTGGGAACGCCGGCGCAACCGAACCGGGTCGCCGCTGACGCATGAGCAGCTGA
>SBBV01000082.1 GCA_005240015.1 Candidatus Odyssella thessalonicensis
ATTCCCCCTCGCCCCCGGGCGAGGGGGAATGCCGCGTTGCCCCCGCTGCCCCCACGCCGTATCTCTTCGCCCCATGCAGCCAGAGCCGAAGCCGCTTTTCTCCTATCGCAGATACTGGGCGCACCGGTTCGGGACGGCGCCGTTCCTGCCCATGTCGCGGGGCGAGATGGACGCGCTCGGCTGGGACGAATGCGACATCGTGCTTGTCAGCGGAGACGCCTATGTCGACCATCCGAGCTTCGGCATGGCGATCATCGGGCGCCTCCTGGAAGCGCAGGGCTTCCGCGTCGGCATCATCGCACAGCCGGATTGGACGAGCGCAGAGCCGTGGAAGGCGTTGGGGCGCCCGAGGCTCTTCTGGGGGGTGACCGGCGGCAACATGGATTCCATGGTGAACCGCTACACCTCGGATCGCCGGCTCCGTCACAATGACAGCTACACGCCCGGCGGCGAGGGCGGCAAGCGCCCCGACCGCTGCACGCTCGTGTACGCGGCGCGCTGCCGCGAGGCCTACAAGGAGGTGCCGATCGTGCTCGGCGGCATCGAGGCGTCGCTGCGCCGCATCGCGCACTACGACTACTGGTCCGACAAGGTGCGCCGCTCGGTGCTCGTCGACGCCAAGGCCGACATCCTGCTCTACGGCAATGCCGAGCGCGCGATCGTCGAGGTCGCGCATCGCATCGCCAAGGGCGAAGCGCCGGCGACGATGGACGACATCCGCGGCGTCGCCGTGATGAAGAGCGCGGTGCCCGAGGGCTGGACCGAGATCCCCGCCGACAATCTCGACGATGCGGCCGAGGGTGCCCGCATGATGGGCGAGCGCACGGTCGTGCGCATGCCGTCCTTCGAGCAGGTCGAGGCGGATCCCGAGGCCTATGCGCGCGCCTCGCGCGTGCTGCACCGCGAGAGCAACCCCGGCAATGCGCGCCCGCTCGTGCAGCGCCACGGCGACCGCGAGCTGTGGGTGACGCCGCCGCCGGTTCCGCTGACGACGCCCGAAATGGACACCGTCTACGAGCTGCCCTATGCGCGCGGGCCGCATCCCTCCTATGGGGACGCCAAGATCCCCGCCTGGGACATGATCCGCTTCTCGGTCACGATCATGCGCGGCTGCTTCGGCGGCTGCTCGTTCTGCTCGATCACCGAGCACGAGGGCCGCATCATCCAGAACCGCTCCGAAGCCTCGATCTTGAAGGAGATCGAGACGATCCGCGACAAGGTGCCGGGCTTCACCGGCTACATCTCCGACATCGGCGGGCCGACTGCGAACATGTATCGCATGGCCTGCAAGGACAAAGCGATCGAGTCCGCCTGCCGCCGCCCCTCCTGCGTCTATCCCGGCATCTGCCCGAATCTCGACACGAGCCACGAGGCCCTTATCGGCCTCTACCGGAAGGCGCGCGC
Organism: Candidatus Odyssella thessalonicensis; assembly: GCA_005240015.1. GTDB lineage: Bacteria > Pseudomonadota > Alphaproteobacteria > Bin65 > Bin65 > SBBV01. Next base: position 1,405 of record SBBV01000082.1, read on the forward strand.
GATTCCGGGCGTCAAGAAAGTGATGGTCGCCTCGGGCGTGCGCTACGACCTCGCGGTCAAGAGCCCCGCCTACGTGAAGGAGCTCGTGACCCACCATGTCAGCGGCTATCTCAAAATCGCGCCCGAGCACACCGAGGAGGGGCCGCTCTCGAAGATGATGAAGCCGGGCATCGGCGCCTACGACCGCTTCAGGCAGCTGTTCGACGCGGCCGCGCGCGCGGCGAAGAAGGAGTACTACCTCATCCCCTATTTCATCGCCGCGCATCCGGGGACGACCGACGAGGACATGATGCACTTGGCGCTCTGGTTGAAACGCAACAACTACCGCGCCAACCAGGTGCAGACCTTCCTGCCCTCGCCGATGGCGCTCGCCACCGCGATGTATCATTCGGGCGTCAATCCGCTGAAGGCGGTGCGCCACGGCGGCTCCGAGCCGGTCGCGAGCGTGAAGGGCCTGAAGCAGCGGCGCCTGCACAAGGCGTTCCTGCGCTACCACGACCCCGAGAACTGGCCGATGCTGCGCGAGGCGCTGAAGCGCATGGGCCGCGCCGACTTGATCGGCCCCGGCAAGCACCACCTCGTGCCCAACTGGCAGCCGGCCGGCACCGGCGCGGCCGGCGGCGAAGGCTGGCGCCTCGGCAAGAAGCACCGGCGACAGCGATTCCTGACCAAGGGCGTCAAGATTCCGCCGCCGGCGGTGAAGTAGCAAAGGCTGCCGCTACGCTCGAGCGACAGCGCGACCATGGCATTAAAGAGAAGACCCTCGGCCAAGCGCAGGAGAAAGCCGGCGCCCCGCACCGGCTTTGCGGCGTTCAAGGCCTCGCTCACCGCCAGCGCGCCGCCCACGGGGCTCGCGCCGGCCGTGGAAGCGCTCTGGTATGCGGCCAACGGCTACTGGGAGCGTGCGCACGACGCCGCGCAGAAGCGCGACGATGCGGCCGGCGCGTGGGTGCACGCCTATCTCCACCGCATCGAGGGCGACGAAGGCAATGCGCGTTATTGGTATGGGCGCGCCGGCCGCAAGCCCTCGACCGCGCCGCATGGCAAGGAGTGGGAGGAGATTGCAAAGGCGCTGCTGGCGCGCTGCTTCCTCGTCATTCGCCCGGCATCATCAGATTGGCGTCGCGCGCGAGGCGCCAGCGCCCCGCCTCCTTCTTGAGGATCGTGAGCGTGTAGCCGCGCCGGTGCATCGGCTTGCCGCCGGCGGGCGTCATCGTCACGGCGCGGAAATTCCGCATATAGGCCCAGTCGCCGAGTACCTTGAGCTCGCGGATGTCGCTCGTCCCCTCGACGCGCATGTCTTTCTGCCCGCGCGAGGCCGCCGCGAACACCTCTTTCCCGAACGGCTCCTGCCCCGGAACCATGAACACGGCGTCGTCGGCCATGAGGCTCAGCACCGTCTCGGTGTCGCCGGCCTGGCTCGCCGCCATCCAGGTTTCCACCAGCGACCGGATCGCGCGCTCGTCGTCGGTCATGGCAGCCTCGGCGTTGTGTTCGAGATGCGAACGCGCCGCCGCGCTCAACGGTTCCGCATGGGCTCCTCGCCGACGAGCGCACCTGGGGCCAAGCGATCGGGCAGCACGAATACGGCGCGCGCGAGATCGGAGCGCAGCGTCTCGTCGCGATAGTAGGGCCTGAGCGCCTCGGGATGCGCGAGGAGGTCGGGGTTGGCGGCGGCGAAAGCGTCCCAATCCGCGGGCCCGCCCTGCCGCGCCATGCGCTCGTTGACGAGCGTGAGATAAGCGACCGTGATCGTCTCGTGATAGAGCTCGCGCTTGCCGAGCGCGGCCGCGTAGCGCTTGAGGCCGTGCGAGAAGCGCGCCAGCGCCTCGGGCAGCGGATGCTCCTTGAGATAGAGCCACGCCAGCCGCACGTGATCGCGATGGCGGAAGCAGGCGGGCGGCAAGGTGCACGCCTCGAAGTCGCGCACGAAGGCGTCGGCCGGCATCATCGCGCGCTCCGTCCCCGCCGGCGCCGCGGCCGCTGCGGCGCCTCGCCGGCCGGCTCGCTGAGGCGGTGACTGGCGCTGGCGTCGAGATCGAGGCCGTAGATGCGCTTCAGCTGCGCCACCTGCTGCAAGGTCGGCGGCTCGAGCGCGCACTTGCCCTCGAACGCGTGCAGCACGATGCCTTCGAGAAGGTCGCCGAGGCTCATGTCGTGGAGCTCGGCGACCGCCTTCAGCACCTTGACGATGCGCTTCTCCATGCGCACGCCGGTCTGCACGCGCTCGACGATGATCTGTTGTTCGCCCATGACGCCTCCACTGGTACTAATGTACCATGGTAACAACCTGGCGGCAAGACCCTGCGAGCCGGCCCTGAGGGATCGCTCGAGCGCCAAGGCGGTCGACCACGGCACCAAACCGCGCCTCGAACGTTGACCAGCCGGCCTCGAACATGGGCTATGAGCATGAGCGCAGACTCCTGGTTGGTGATCCTCGCGATCGGCGCCGTGGTCGGCTGGCTGACCGGCCTCTTTCTGCGCGGCAGCGGCTACGGCATCTTGGGCAACATCGTCGTCGGCCTGCTCGGCGCGGTGATCGGGAGCTGGCTCTTTCGCGCCTTCGGCCTGTCGCTGCCGATCGGCAATGCCCTCATCGAGCGCGTTATCATCGCGCTGATCGGCGCCTTCCTTCTGATGTTCGTGATCAGCCTGCTGCGCCCGCGCAGCTTGCGCGAGCGCGCGACCGGCCTCTGGCGCCGCGCCCGAAGCTGAGGCTCAGGCGAGCCTCGCCGGCCCGAACGGCACGATCTTGTTGGCGGCGTCGTGGCCGATGTCGGCGCGGCCGAGATAGGGGATTCCGGAAACCGCGCACCAATGCTGCACCACCTCGACCTCGTTCAGCACGAAGTCGGGGTCGTTGGGCGGGATCAGGGTGCAGCGACCGAGCCTTATGCCGGCCAGGCGGCGCAGTGGCGGATGGCTCGTCAGATGAAACAGCGAGCGGTCGATGCGGTACATGTGCTCGGATACTTCTTCGAGCATCAGCACATGGCCGCTCAAGTCGGGCTCGAGCGGCGTGCCGATCAGCTGGCTGAAGGTCATGAGGTTGAACGCCGCCGCTTTGTCGGCGGCAGTCACTGAGGGCTCGAGCGTGCCGGCGCCGCGCCCGGCGAGATAGGCGAGCGCGCGGGCCACGGCCGCCTCGCCGCCCTCGCGCGTGATGTCGGCCGGCATGGGCCCGTGCGCGAGGTCGGTGAAGCCCCGAGCGTAGAGGCCGGCGAGCAGAGCGCCGGTATCGCTGTAGCCGAGATAGGTCTTGCGCCGCGCCGCTTCGCCGAGCTGCGGCAGGACCTTGGCGGCGATACGGCACGAGCCGTAACCGCCGCGGGCGAACCACACGGCGTCGAACGCCGACCCGTTGGCGACTTCGACAAAAGCGGCGGCGCGTGCGGCGTCGTCGCCGGCGAAATGGCCCGCGGACAGGTAGCATTGCGGATGGAAATGAAGCTCGAGCGATGGCTCGCGCTCGGCGGCGAGCTTCGTGACCCGCTCGGCCATCTGCGGCTCGAGGCGCGACGAGGGCGCCACGATGCCAATTTTAACTTTGCGCGCCATAAACTCCCCTGCCCCATTTACCGATCAGCGGCTTCGTGCGATCAGTGACCGATGGATTCGACCCTGATTGAAAAGCGACCTTATTTCTTCTGCGGAATCGGCGGTAGCGGGATGTTGCCGCTCGCCCTGATCCTGCGCGCCAAGGGCATCGCGGTCGAAGGCTCCGACCGCTCGCTCGACCAGGGCCGGCTCGCGCGGAAGTTCGCGTTCCTGAAGGCCCATGGCATCCCGCTGCACGCCCAGGACGGCAGCGGCATCACGCGCGCCGAGCAGATTCTGGTGACTTCGGCCGCGGTCGAGGACACGGTCCCCGATGTCGTGGCCGCGCATCGGCTCGGCGTGCCGGTGCGGCGGCGCGCGGAGCTGCTGGCCCAGCTCTTCAACGCCGCGCCGTTCAGCATCGCCGTGGGCGGGACGAGCGGCAAATCGACGACCACCGGCATGATCGGCTGGATCCTGGAGCGCGCCGGCCGCGCGCCCACGATCATGAACGGCGCGATCATGAAAAATTTCGTGACGCCCGCGATCCCGTTCGCGAGCGCCGTGGTCGGGCGCGGCGACGTGTTCGTGAGCGAGGTCGACGAGAGCGACGGCTCGATCGCGCTGTTCCACCCGCGCA
>SBBV01000197.1 GCA_005240015.1 Candidatus Odyssella thessalonicensis
GCGCCCACTGGCTCGGCAGCCCCGGCCGGCCGAGGCCGAGATAGAGCGCACCGCCCGCGAACGGCAGGCCCAGCACGAGCGCCAGGACCAGCGCGAGCGCGGGCCGCGGGCGCGCGCTCGGTGCGGCCGGCGCGGTGTTCGCAGCAGCGAGGATGCGGCGCTGAATCTCGAGCCGCGCCGCTTTCGCCTCGTCGGCGCCGATGAGGCCGCGCGCGGCGTCGCGCTCGAGCTCGGCGAGCTGGTCCTTGTAGACTTCGAGGTCGTAGTCGAGCCGGCGCGTGGCGCCCGTGCCCGGCTTCAAGAGCGGCGCGATCAGGAGCGCCAGCACGAGGAGCGTGAGCGCGCCGCCCACGAGCCAGAGGGTCATGGCGAACCTCGGCGGCGCGGAGATTCGCCGCCCATGAGGGCGTCGAGCTTCTTCTGCTCATCCGCATCGAGCGGCGCGGGGGCGACCGGCGCCGTCATGCGTCGGCGCGCGCGCAGCCAGAGGAAGATCGCAGCGCCGAGGAACAGCAGCGCGGGCCCGAACCACAGCAGCCACGTCGTGGCCTTCACCGGCGGCCGGAGCAGCACGAAATCGCCATAGCGCGCCACGACGAACGCGATCACCGCGCTGTCGCCGTCGCCGGCCTTCAGGCGCTCGCGCACGAGGATGCGCAGATCGCGCGCCAGCGGCGCGTTGGAATCGTCGATCGACTGGTTCTGGCAGACGAGGCAACGCAGCTGCTTGGTGATGCCGCGCGCGCGCGCCTCGAGCGTCGGGTCGGCCAGGATCTCGTCGGGCGAGACCGCGGCGCGCGCCGGCAGCGCGGCAAGCGCAAGCATGAGCGCAAGGGCGAGGCGGCGCATCATCTCTTGAGCTTCGCCACGAGCGGGCGGATCTCGTCGCGCAGGCGCTCGCTGGTGAGCGGGCCGGCGTAGCGGTAGCGGATCCGGCCGTCGCGATCGATGATGTAGGTCTCGGGCGCTCCGTAGACGCCGAAATCGATGCCGACGCGGCCGCTCCTGTCCGCGCCGATGTGCGAGAACGGATTGCCCGCTTCCTTGAACCAGGCGGCGAGCTTCTCGTCCTTGTCCTTCCAGTTGAGGCCGACGAGTTGGAAGCCGCCCGCCTTCGCTTCCTTCGCGAGTTCAAGCAGCAGCGGATGCTCGGCATGGCAGGGCGGGCACCACGACGCGAACACGTTGAGGATCGTGACCTTGCCCTTGAAGTCGGCGGTGGAGAGCCCCTGCGGGAATCCTTCCGGCGCGGGCAGCGAAAACTCCGGCGCCGGCTTGTCGATGAGCGCCGAGGGCACCGCCGAGGGATCCTTCTTGCCCGATTGAATCGCGACCAGCGCGTAGACGAGGCCCGCGCCCAGGAACAGGAACAGGACCGCCGGAATGATGAAGCGGAGACGCATGGGCACTAGGCCGTCCCGGACGGCGCGGTCGCCGGCTCGGCGGCGGCGCTCCGCCGCGGCGCGCCGACGCGATGGCGGCGGTCGGAGAGCGAGACGAGGCCGCCCACGAACATCAGGACCGCGCCGCCCCAGATCCACGGCACCAGCGGATTGTGATAGGCGCGGATCACCCAGCCGCCCTTCTCGTCGGGATCGCCGAGCACGACGTAGAGATCGGCGAACCACGTCGTGTAGATGGCGGCCTCGGTCGTGTTGTTGCCCTCGACCGGATAGCGGCGCTTCTCCGGCTCGAGAACCGCCACGGGCTGGCCGCCGCGCGCGACGTCGATGCGCGCCAACTGCGAGACGTAATTGGGGCCGCGCGCCTCGCGCACGTCGCTGAGCCGCAGCGTGTAGCTCGCGACCTGGATCGATTCCCCCGCGCGGACGACCTTGATCACCTCGGTCTGCCACGCCGAGGATGCCGTGATGCCGAGCACGACGACGCCGAGCGCCGCGTGCGCGATGCTCATGCCGTAGAAGCTGCGCGGGAGGCCCGCCGCGCGGCGGAGGCTGTCCGCGAGCGGCGCGCGGAAGAGCTGGATGCGCCCGGCCCATTCGACGAGAGCGCCCGCGATCGCCCAGACGCCGAGGCCGATGCCGAGCCCGGCCAGCGCGTTGGTCCAATCGCCGGCGAGCCCCACGGCGAGCAGCGCCACCGCCACGGTGACGAGAAACGCGATGCGCATGCGCGCGGCCACGCCTTCGAGATCGCCGCGCTTCCAGGCGAGCATCGGACCAACGGCGACCGCCGCCAGCAGCGGCACCATCAGCGGCACGAAGGTGGAATTGAAGTACGGCGCGCCCACCGAGATCTTGCCGCCGCCGATCATGTCCAGGAACAGCGGATAGAGCGTGCCGAGGAACACCGTCGCCGCGGCCACCGACAGCAGCAGGTTGTTGAGCACCATCGCCCCTTCGCGGCTCACCGGCTTGAAGAGGCCGGCGCCCGCGGCGCGCAGTGCCGGCGCGCGCCAGGCGTAGAGCACGAGCGAGCCGCCGATCGCGAGCAGCAAGAGGCCCAGGATGAAGATGCCGCGCTCGGGATCGACCGCGAACGCGTGCACCGAGGTGAGCACGCCCGAGCGCACGAGGAAGGTGCCGATCAGCGAGAGGCCGAAGGTCAGGATCGCGAGCAGGATCGTCCAGCTCTTGAGCGCGTCGCGCTTCTCGACCACGACCGCCGAGTGCAAGAGCGCGGTGCCGACGAGCCAGGGCATGAAGCTCGCATTCTCGACCGGGTCCCAGAACCAGAAGCCGCCCCAGCCGAGCTCGTAATAGGCCCACCACGAGCCGAGCCCGATGCCGACGGTCAGGAAGCCCCAAGCCGCGAGCGTCCAGGGCCTGACCCAGCGCGCCCAGGCGGCGTCGACGCGGCCCTCGATCAGCGCCGCCACCGCGAACGAGAACGCCATCGAGAAACCGACATAGCCCAGATAGAGAAACGGCGGGTGGAACGCGAGGCCGGGATCCTGCAGCAGCGGGTTCAAGCCGCGCCCGTCCGGCGGCGCCGGATCGAGCCGCAGGAACGGGTTCGAGGTGAACAGCATGAAGGCCAGGAAGCCGGCGCCGATCATGCCCTGCACCGCGAGCACGCGCGCCTTCAAGGCCGGCGGGAGATTAGCGCCGAACGTCGCCACCGCTGCGCCGAACAGCGTGAGGATGAGGGCCCAGAGCAAGAGCGAGCCCTCGTGGTTCCCCCAGACGCCGGTGATCTTGTAGAGCAGCGGCTTCGCGCTGTGCGAGTTCTGCGCGACGTTGGCGACCGAGAAGTCCGAGGTCACGTAGGCGTAGGTGAGCGCCGCGAACGCCGTCGCGACGAGGATGAACTGGCTCTGCGCGGCCGGCACCGCGGTCTCCATCACCGCCGCATGCCCGCGCGCGGCCGCGACGAGCGGCGCCAGGCTCTGATACGCCGCGACGAGCAGCGCCAGCACCAGTGCGTAATGGCCGAGCTCGGGGATCATCGGGGGGTGGCTCGTTGGCGAGAGATCCTTCGCTTCGCTCGGGATGACGATGATGTCTTCAGGAATCCAAACACGTCATGCTGAGCGCAGCGAAGCATCTCTTGAACACTAGGCTCGGTTGTCTCACTTGCCCGCCGGCTTGCTCTTGTCGTGCTGCCAGAGGCCCTGCTTCTTCAATTCGTCGGCCAGTTCCTTCGGCACGTAGTTCTCGTCGTGCTTGGCCAGCACCGTGGTGGCGACGAAGGTGCGGTCGGGCTGGAAGGCGCCCTGCACCACCACGACGCCCTGCTTCTCGCGGAAGAGATCGGGCAGCACGCCCTTGTAGCGGACGGTCACGGCCTTGCTGCGGTCGGTGACGCGGAACTCGATCGTGACACCATCGGCGAGCTTCCGGATGCTCTTCTCCTCGACGAGGCCGCCCAGGCGCACGCGCTGGCCGGCCGGGATGCTGCGCTCGGCCGCCTGGCTCGGCGTGAAGAAGAACGTGACCGTGTCCTGGAGCGCCACCAGTGCCAGCGCCACCGCGCCGCCGAGCAGCGCGAGCCCGAAGCTCACGAAGAACAGGCGCTTCGTCTTAGCCTTCATCGCCGCGTCCCAGCTCCGCTTCCAGTTGCGCCAGCTCCGCCTCGCGCCGCCGCGCGTTCCGCACGCTCGCGATCAGCAGCACGGCCAGCACCAGCGCGGTCAGGCCCAGCGCCGGCCAGACATAGGCGGCATAGCCGCCCATTTCGAGAAACCTGCCGATCCCGTCCATGCTTTACATCACTAGCCGCGGTCTGCGGCAAAAACACGGCGTGAACCTAGATAATCCCGCTTCATCAAAGCGTTAATGCGGGATAGTGCCGCTGCCGAACGGCCTAACTAGCCGGCCGGCGCCTCGTAGCTGCAAATGCCGTTTCACCACCGAGGCACTGAGGACGCAGAGGAGAGAGGGTTTCTTTCGCGCGCCTTCGGCGCGCAATCCTTTCTGTCTCCGGGTTCTCTGTGCCTCTGTGGTGAAGCGGTGTCTCCACCGCTACGACGCCAGCAGGCGCAGCTTGAGCGCGCGTGTGCGCAATGCCGCGAGTTCGGCGCGGGCGCGCAGCAGCCAGACCGAGAAGAAGTAGAACGTGAAGCCGCAGATCATGAAGAACAGCGGCGCCAGCATCTGCGCGTCGATCGCCGGGCCCTCGCGGCGGATGATGCTCGCCGGCTGGTGCAGCGTGTTCCACCAGTCGACGCTGAACTTGATGATCGGCAGGTTGACGACGCCGACAAGCGCCAGGATGCAGGCGGCGCGCGCGCCGCGCGCGGGATCGTCGAAGGCGTGCGTCAACGCGATGTGGCCGAGATAGAGGAAGAACAGGATCAGCACCGAGGTGAGCCGCGCATCCCACACCCACCAGGCGCCCCACATCTTGGCGCCCCAGAGCGAGCCGGTCGCCAAGGTCAGCAGCGCGAAGCAGGCACCGATCGGCGAGGCGGCGCGCGCCAGCACGTGGCCCAGCGGATGGCGCCAGATGATCGCCGCCGCGCTCGCGGCGGCGACGCAGGCATAGACGAAGAGGGCCATCCAGGCCGAGGGCACGTGCACATACATGATGCGCACGGTCTCGCCCTGGCCCTCGGGCGGCGGCTTGCCCGGCGGCGCGATGCCGATGCCCCAGACCGCGCCGATCGCGAGGCAAATCGCCGCCAGCGCCGCCGTCCAGGGGAGCAGGCGGCGCGCCAGGCGCAGGAAGCGCGCGGGATTGGCGAAGGCGTGCAGGCGTGCGCTCATGCGACCAACGGCCCGAATAGCCACTCGTGACGGCAAAAAGGGGGCTGACCCATTTTCAGCATATCCGGCTGAACCAGTCGTTCAACGGCGAGCGGAAAAGGGGGTCGGACCCCTTTTTGCCCGCGCCAGCGAAGGCCGTTGGTCGTAGGTCACTCGGCCGCCTGGCGCAATGCGACAGCGGCGACGAAGGGGGCCAGCGCCAGCGCCGCAAGCAGGAACGCGCCGAGCAGCAGAAGCTGGGCGCGGAAGCCCTGCCCGGTCGCCGCCGCCTCGACCGCGGCGACGCCGAAGATCAGTACGGGGATATAGAGCGGCAGGATCAGCAGCGAGAGCAGCACGCCGCCGCGGCGCGCGCCCAAGACCAGCGCCGCGCCGATGGCACCGATCAAGGTCAGAACCGGCGTACCCAGCGCCAGGCCGGCGATAAGCGCGGGATACGCTGCGTTGGGGAGGTTCAACAGCAGCGCCAACAGCGGCGAGAGCAGCACCAGCGGCAGGCCGGTGGTGAGCCAGTGCGCGGCGCATTTCGCCAGCACGAGCAGGCTCGGTGCCGCCGGCGCCGTCAGCAGATAGTCGAGCGTGCCGTCCTCGTAGTCGGCCTGGAACAGCCGGTCGAGCGAGAGGAGGGCCGCCAAGAGCGCCGCGACCCAGAGGATGCCGGCGCCGATCGCGGACAGCGTCTGCGGCTCGGCGCCGACGCCGAACGGGAACAGCGAGACGACGATGACGAAGAAGGCCAGCACGGTGGCCGTGTCGCTGCCCTGGCGTACGGCCAGGCGCAGATCGCGGCGCAAGAGCGCGCCGAACCCGGCGGCGAGCCGCGCCTCGGCGAGCGTGCCGATGCGGCCGCCATTGCGGGTGCCGCCGCGGTCGCTCATGCCGCGCGCGCTCCGGCAGCGTTCGCCAGCGCCAGCGCATTGGCGCCGGGCAGCTTCAACGCGAGATGGGTCGAAACCACGGCCATGCCGCCGGCGGCGCAATGCTCGGCCACCAGCGCCTCGAGCGTGGCGACATTGGCGTCGTCGAGCCCGGTCGTGGGCTCGTCGAGCAGC
>SBBV01000135.1 GCA_005240015.1 Candidatus Odyssella thessalonicensis
CTCTCGGCCGCGCCTCGGCATTGCTCGACGGCGAAATCGTGGTCGCCGACGAAGTGGGCCTCCCGAGTTTCAGCGAGCTACAGGCCGATCTGAGCGCCGTGGCGATGCTGCGGAAACGGTCGGTCCAGTCGAGGCCCTTGCGCGTCAGCAGGCGGATCTTGCCGCCGTCGATGCGCGCCTGGATGCGATAGCCGTCGAACTTGATCTCGTGCACCCATCTGGCGCCACTCGGCGGCTTCTCGCACATCGCGGCGAGGCTGGGTTCCACGAACGCCGGCAGGATCTTCTTGCGCGCGCCGCGCACCTTGCGGATGTCGGGCAGCACGAGCTTGCGCGTGGCGGCGACCTTCAAGCGCGCCTTGTGGTCCTCGCGCAAGGTTCCCTTGGCGGCGAGCGCATCGATGGTGAGGCCGCTCACCGGCGAGGCCGTCTCCTCCTCGGTGATCTCGGGCGCGCCGGCCGGACGCGAATATTCGTCGTCGGACTTGATCAGGAGCCAGGGATCGTTTTTCTCGCCGCGGCGCGGCCGGATGCGCACGAGGTGCCATTTGCCCCTGAGCCGCTCGCCCTCGAGGAAGAACGCGAGGTGTCCTTTCTCGAGCCCCTTCCGCGCGTCGAATTCCGGCGTCCAGCGGCCGCGGTCCCAGACGATCATGCTGCCGCCGCCATATTCGCCCTTGGGGATGTTGCCCTCGAAGCGGAGATATTCGAGCGGATGATCCTCGGTGCGGATCGCCAGGCGCTTCTCGCCGGTGGTGAGGCTCGGCCCGCGCGTGATCGCCCAGCTCTTCAAGACACCGCCGAGCTCGAGGCGGAGATCGTAATGAAGCCGACGCGCGGCGTGCTTCTGGACGACGAAGCCGTCGCCGCCGCCCCCGGCCTTGCGCGGCTTCGGCTCCGGCGTGCGCGCGAAGTCGCGCTTGCGGTCATAGGCCTCGAGCGAGGACTTTTCCGGGCGTGTCGAGCGCGTGGGCAAGGGCAGTGCCTCAGCGCGAGTTCGCGATGTTCATTTCGCAGAATTTCAACGCGCGCTTGGCCCGCGCCGCCCAATCCGAGTTGCTGTCGAGCTTGAGATATTGGCGCCACCACTTGGCGGCGTCCGAATGCTTCTCGAGCTTCTGCAGGAACAGCGCGAGGTTGAACATCGAGTCGGCATTCTGCGGATTGAGCTCGAGCGCGCGTTCGAGGCAGCGCACCGCCTCCTTGGTGCGGCCCTGCTCGTCGAGCACGTCGGCAAGATTGTGCCACGCCTCGGCATATTTAGGCCGCGCCGCGACGGCCGCGCGGAACGCCGCCTCGGCTTCGACGATGCGGCCTTCCGAGCTCATGAGGTTGCCGAGATTGAACGGCGCCGCCGCATCAGCGGGATCGGTTTTCATCAGGCGCCGATAGAGCCGCTCGGCCATCGCGACGTCGTTCGCCTCTTCCGCCGCCTGCGCCTGCTCGAACAGAAAATCGGGATTCTCCTCCTGCGCCGCCATCGGCAGCACGAACTGGCCCTTCTGGTCGGTGCGGCCCCTGAGCTGCTCGATCAGGATGCGATCGGAGGCTTCCGGGAAGATGCGCAGGTTCGAGAGATGCGCATCGGGCAGCCATTTGCGGATCTCGGCGAGACTCCTGGTGATGACCGAGAGCGCCACGCCCGATGCCAGGAGGCTCGCGATCTGCCGCGCCGCGGCGAGGTCGCGAAAGCCGTAGCGCCCCACGCGCGGCTCGATCAACCCGAACATCGCGAGCTGCTCGATCACGCCGTCGGGCAGCTTGGCGAGCGTGCCGAGCTGGGCGGCGGTGTAGGTCTTGGTCTGCTCCTCGGGGACGGCCTTGCCGATCCATTCGAGGAACTTGCGCTCGCTCGCGATCGGGAGCCCGTAGGCGCGCGCCTGCTCGAGGCTGTTCGAGGGGCGCCCGTCGGCGAGCAGCGGCCAGCCGAGCTCGCCGATGATGACGACGCTGGTTTCCCTGGTGACCCCGCGCCTTGGCGTTCCGCCGCGCTTCTCGACCTCGGCGAAGGCCTCGGCCCGCTTCATCGACGCGAGCCGCCCGGTGAAGGCGACGATGCCCTCCAGCGAACCGCGGGTTGGTTCGAGTTCGTTCAGCGTCCGGCCGCCTTCTTCGCAGTGGCGCGAGTGCGGGCGCTCGGCGCAGCCGGCTTCTTCTTCGTCTCGGCGCCGATGCTCGCGCGCAGCGCATCCATGAGGTTGATCACGCGCTGCGGCTGGGGCTCTTCCTTCTTCGGCTGGATCACCGCGCCGGCCTGCTTGGCGCGCAGGAGCTCCACCAGCGCCGATTCGTAGTGATCCTCGAACTTGGTCGGATCGAATGTGTCGGCCTTGCTGTCGACGATGTGCGCCGCCAGCTCCTTCATCTCGCCGGGCAGCTTGAGATCCGGAATGTCGCTGAAATAGGCGGCCTGATCGCGCACTTCGTACTGGTAGCGCAGCGTCACCGCGAGGAGCCCCTTGTCGAACGGCTCCAGCATCACGACGCGCTCGCGCCGGTTCAGCACGATACGGCCCAGCGCCACCATTTTCTTGTCGCGGATCGCGTCGCGGATGACCGCAAAGGCCTCGAGGCCGACCTGGTCGGTGGGGGCCACGTAGTAGGGGCTGTCGAGATAGCGCTCGTCGATCTCGGCGCGCGGCACGAAGCTGCCGATGTCGACCGTGTGCGTGCTCTCGATCTGGATCTTCTCGATTTCCCCGTCCTCGACCTGGAGATACTGGCCCTTCCCGATCTCGTAGCCGCGGACGATGTCCTCCTTGTCGACAAGCTCGCCCGACTCGGAATCGACCAGCTGCTGCTTCAAACGATTGCCGGTCTTCTTGTTGATGCGGTTGAACGACACGCGCTCCGAGCTCGAGGCCGCCGGGTAGAGGGCGATCGGGCACGAAACGAGCGAAAGCTTGAGGTAGCCCTTCCAATAGGCTCTGGGAGCCATGGGGCACTCCTATCTCGGCTGCGGGCTCAATAGGGACGCCTAGTATAATAGAATATAGGAACGTAATGGCAAGCTAGACGCGCAATCGAGGCGAGAACTCGTTAACGGTTCTCCTTGGCAGAGCAAGCTGTTAGACGGACTCGTTTCGTACTCGCCGCAACGGCTGCGGGGGCTCGACACGCCGGACGGCTTGGCCGACAAGTTCGACGGCACAAACGCCGGAAACCGGGAGAGGAAGCATGGCGAAGAACAGTCGCAAGGTGATCATCACTTGCGCGGTCACAGGCTCGATCCACACGCCTTCGATGTCGCCGCACCTCCCGATCACGGCCGAGGAGATCGCCGACGCGGCCATCGGCGCGGCCGAGGCCGGCGCCGCCATCGTGCATCTCCATGCGCGCGATCCCAGGGACGGCCGGCCCGATCAGCGGCCCGAGGCCTTCCTGCCGTTCCTCCGCATCATCAAGCAGCGCTCGGCCTGCGTCGTGAACATCACGACCGGCGGCGCGCCGACGATGACGGTCGAGGAACGCGTGCGGCCGGCGGCGACCTTCAAGCCCGAGGTCGCCTCGCTCAACATGGGCTCGATGAATTTCGGGCTCTATCCGATGCTGGCGCGCACCAAGGAATTCAAGTTCGACTGGGAGAAGCCCTATCTCGAAGGCTCGCGCGAGCGCATCTTCAAGAACACCTTCGCCGACATCGAATACATCCTCAAAACCTGCGCCGGCAACGGCACGCGCTTCGAGATCGAGTGCTACGACATCGGCCACCTCTACACGCTCGCGCATTTCGTCGATCGCGGCCTCGTGCAGCCGCCGTTCTTCGTGCAGAGCGTGTTCGGCATCCTGGGCGGCATCGGCCCGCATCCCGAGGACGTGGCGCACATGAAGCGCACCGCCGACCGCCTGTTCGGCGACGCCTACCGCTGGTCCGTGCTCGGCGCCGGACGCAATCAGCTGCCGGTCGCGGCGATGGCGGCGGCGATGGGCGGCAATGTCCGCGTCGGCCTCGAGGATTCGCTCTGGATCGGCCCCGGCAAGCTCGCGAAGAGCAACGCCGAGCAGGTCAAGGCCGCGCGGCAGATCATCGAAGGCCTGGGCCTCGCGGTCGCATCGCCCGCCGAGGCGCGCGAGATCCTGACGCTGAAAGGCGGCGACCAGGTCGCGTTCTGACGAAACTGTGTCTCATACCGACGAGCCTAGCTTTCGACTGGCGGCAATGCTGGATTGCTGCAGGAGACGCAGAGACACAGAGATGCTTTGCTTGCGCGCGGCAGCAGCCAGACCGGCACCTTGAGCCAGAACAGTGCCATGGTCGGCAGCGCCCCTGCGCGCCAGAGCAGGCCGACAAAGGCGGTCCAGGCGAGAAGGAACAGCGGGAAGATCGCATAGGCTCGGGCAGCATCGGCGCGATCCGCGGCTGCGAGGGCAGAGGACTCGTTCATGTCGCCGCAACCCTAGGGCAGATCGATCGCGCCCTTCACGCAGGTCGGCCCCGACGAGGCGCACACCCCTGCCCCGTTTTGTCCGGGACGGCGAGCGTGTATCGATGCCGCGATGTCGAACGCGGCGGCCAGCCCATCCCGTTTGCACGCGACCGCCGCCGTCATCGGTGGCGGGCCGGCGGGCTTGATCGCGGCCGAGACGCTGGCCGCGGCGGGCGTGGCGGTGACGCTCTTCGACCGCATGCCTTCGGTCGGGCGCAAGTTCCTGATGGCGGGGCGCGGCGGGCTGAACCTCACGCACAGCGAGCCGCTCGATCGCTTTCTTCGACGCTACGGCCCGGCGGAGGGCGCGCTCAAGCCCGCGATCGAAGCGTTCGCGCCGGCCGCGCTCCGCGCCTGGTGCGAAGGGCTGGGGCAACCGACCTTCGCGGGATCGAGCGGACGGATTTTTCCCAAGGCGATGAAGGCCTCGCCGCTGCTGCGCGCGTGGCTTGCACGGCTCGCGCGATCGGGCGTGCGCTTCGCCCCGCGCCACCGCTGGGTCGGCTGGGACGGGTCGGGCGCAATGCGCTTCGTCACGCCGCGGGGCGAAGTGAGCGCGCGGCCGGATGCGACCATCCTCGCCTTGGGCGGCGCGAGCTGGCCGCGGCTCGGCTCCGACGGCAGCTGGGCCGATGTTCTGCGCGCTCGCGGCATCGCAGTGACCGCGCTGCGCCCCGCCAATTGCGGGTTCGTCCTCGGCTGGTCCGATTATTTCCGCGGCCGCTTCGCCGGCACGCCGCTGAAGCGCATCGCGCTCACCTTCGCCGATCGCACCGTGCGTGGCGAAGCGATGGTGACCGCGCGCGGCATCGAAGGCGGCGTGGTCTATGCGCTTTCGGCGGCGATACGCGATGCGCTCGCCGAGGGACGAGAGGCGATTGCAAAGATCGATCTGCGGCCCGACCTGACCGCCGCCGATCTCGCGCAGCGCCTGTCGGCGCCGCGCAGGCGCCAGTCGCTCGCCAATTTCCTGCGCAAGACGGCGGGGCTTGCCCCGGTGGCGATCGCGCTGCTGCACGAGACGAAAGATGGGGCGCTCCCGGCCGAGCCGGAAGCCTTGGCGCGTCGCATCAAATCGGTGCCGCTGCGCCTCGTGGCGCCTTTCCCGATCGAGCGCGCGATCTCGAGCGCCGGCGGCATCGCGTTCGCGCAGCTCGACGCCGATCTCATGCTGCGCAAGCTGCCGGGCGTCTTCGCGGCCGGCGAGATGCTGGATTGGGAGGCGCCGACCGGCGGCTATCTGCTGCAGGCTTGCTTCGCGACCGGCATCCGCGCCGCGCGCGGCGCGCTGCGGTGGCTCGGTGCGTCAGAAGGCTGACGACGGCGTCAGCGGATTGACGCCGGAAGGCTCAATGCGCGCTGGTCTTGGGCGGCCCGAGCTCGACGACGACGTCGGTCGCCTGCGGTTCGTGCGGGTTGAGCCTCGACTGGTTCGCATCGTCCCAGTTCGCCAGGTTCACGACCTGCGCCGTTTCGGCCGTCCCGGGGGCCTCCTCGATCGGCTCGACAATGTTGAGCCCGTTGCTGTCGAGGAAGAAGGTGTGGTCGCCGAACATCCGGTTGAGCTGGGGGAGCACCGGATGACCTTCGGGAATGACGCGGGCATCGATTTGACTGAGCGTTCGCTCGACCATCAGGGCGTTCATTTTCATCGCACACTCCTGTCGATGGGCGGGGTAACGTCGCGCAATCGCGCGCGGGGCCTCCCACGCTGAGGTGGTCGAGCGATACGGCCCGAGCGGTTCTCTCACCTAGGACCTTGCCGAAAGGGATCAAGCCGACGCCGGCCTACGCTGCGGCGATCTGCAGCACCGAATTGCGCGTCGCGTGCCGGCGCGGCCGCCCGGCTAGAATTGCCACGCGGCGACGAAGATCGCCGCCATCGCACCCGCCAGCGCCAGGCTCCACTTGTCCTTGATCGCGAATTCGACCGGATCGTCGTCGAGCTCGCCGCGGCCGGCCAGCAGCCAGTAGCGGCCGAGCCAGAGGAACAGCACGGCCGGCAGCGCCCACAGCAGGACGGGCGTCTTGTAGAACGCGGCGCTGAAGGCCTCGTGCAGCAGGTAGAGAATCATGATCAGCACGGCGGCGATGCCGGTCGAGACGCCGAGGCCGAACAAGAGCGGCCCGTCCTTGGCGAAATAGCCGCGGCCGTGAATGATCTCGCGGCCGAGCGTTCCGGTACGCGCCACTTCGGTGTGGCGCTTGCCGAGCGACAGGGAGAGGAAAATGAACATCGAGAAGACCAGGAGCCACGGCGAGGCGACCACCTGCGCGAGGTGGATGCCGAACACGAGCCTGAGCGTGAACAGCACGGCCAGGATGAACACGTCGAGCACCGGCACGCGCTTCAGGCTGAACGAATACGCCAGGGTCAGCCCGCAGTAGGCGAGCAGGATCGCGACCGCGCCGAGATCGATGCTGGCGGCGATGCCGAAGCTCACGGCCGTGCCGATCGCGATCGCCGTGAGCGCCGGGCCGAGCGGCAGGTCGCCGTTGGCCAGCGGCCGTGTCCATTTCGACCAATGCAGGCGGTCGTACCGCAGGTCGCGCAGGTCGTTGAGGATGTAGGTTGACGAGGCCAGGATCCCGAACGCGATGAATCCGGCGACGCACGCCTTCCACGCGTCCAGGCTCTGGAATTTTCCCGCCAGGATCAGCGGGACGAAGATGACGAGATTCTTGACCCACTGATGCAGCCGCAGCGACTTCAACAGCGGCAGCAGGATGCGCTTGCGGCCGACGAGATTGGCCTCGAGCGTCGCCACCTTGAGCGCGCCGCGGTCTCTGGTTCCATCCGCGTTCATCGCAGCGCGCTCCGCTGCGGGAAAAGCGCGGGCCGGACGTTCCATCCGGGCACGATGAGGCTAGGCTGCCGGCAATCCAGACGCAGTTTCATCGCTCACGACTCGAGCTGGCGCGGCTGCCACCGCTCCATGCGTTGCAGGGAACCCGCCCAAGACGCGAACGCTAGGTAGTTCGCCCGATCCGAGCCGACGGCGGCGCTGATCGCACGTCCCCGTATCCTGTGCATTCAAGCACCCCTGGCTGGCCAGCGACCCCTTTCCGTGGAGTCTCCCCTCCGGCAGCTACGCAAAAGTATCTAGAATACGGTGCCTGGGCAACCGAAGAAGTGATGACAAAACAGCCTCCGCTCAAAAAAATTTCTTGAAATTTGGCGGGCACGATTCGCGCGGTGTGCCCCATAGCCCGTTATGGGAAATGCCCTCGCGCCGCGCTCTAGTCCGGATCGAAGCGGTGCTTGTAGTCCTTGGCTAGCGCCGGGTTTTGCCGGTCCTTCTTCATCAGGCAGCGGCCGGCCACCAGCGTTTCCATCTCGGTGCCCATGAAGCAGCGGAACGCGTCCTCGGGCGTGCACACGATGGGCTCGCCGCGCACGTTGAAGCTGGTGTTGACCAGCACCGAGCAGCCGGTGCGCGCCTTCCACGATTTCAACAGCGCGTGGAAGCGGGGGTTGGTCTCGGCGTGCACCGTCTGGATGCGCGCCGAATAGTCGACGTGGGTGACGGCGGGGATGTCCGAGCGCGGCACGTTGAGCTTGTCGATGCCGAACAGCTGCTCCTCGGCCTCGGAGAGCTGCCGCCGGCGATTGCGCTTCACGTCGGCGACGAGGAGCATGTAGGGGCTCGGCTGGTCGAGCTCGAAATACTCGGCCACGTCCTCGTCGAGCACCGCCGGCGCGAACGGGCGGAAGCTCTCGCGGTACTTGATGCGGAGATTGAGCGTCTTCTGCATCGTGGGATTGCGCGGATCGCCCAGGATCGAGCGCGCGCCCAAGGCGCGCGGGCCGAACTCCATGCGCCCCTGGAACCACCCGACGGCGTCGCCGGCGGCCAGCGCATCGACTGTGCGCTCGAGCAGCGGCGCCTCGTCGTGCGTTTCGAACCGCGCGCCGGCGGCGGCCAAGCGCTGCTCGATCTCGCCGTCGGCATAGGCCGGACCCAGGAACGAGCCCTGCATGCCGTCGAGCGCGCCGTTCAAGGGCCGGTCCTTGCCGACGTGGAGATGCCAGGCCGCGAGCGCAGCGCCAACCGCGCCGCCGGCATCGCCCGCGGCCGGCTGCATCCAGAGATTCTTGAAGCGGCCGTCGCGCAGGATCTTGCCGTTGGCGACGCAATTGAGCGCCACGCCGCCGGCGAGGCACAGATTCGGGATCGCATAGGTGCGCGCGAGCTCGCGCGTCATACGAAGCATCACCTCCTCGGTCACCTTCTGCACCGAGGCAGCGAGATCCATGTGCCGCTGTGTCAGGCGCTCGGCGGGATCGCGCGGCTTGCCGCCGAACAGCGCGTCGAACTTCGGTGCCGTCATCCTGAGGCCGGTCGCGTAGTCGAAATAGCTCTGGTCGAGCCAGAAGCTGCCGTCCTCCTTCAAGTCGATCAGGTGATCGAGGATCAGCTGCGCGTATTTGGGCTCGCCATAGGGTGCGAGGCCCATCACCTTGTATTCGCCGGAATTGACCTTGAACCCGGTGTAGTAGGTGAAGGCCGAGTAGAGCAGGCCGAGGCTGTGCGGCCAGCGGATCTCGCGCACGATGTCGAGCTGGCGCCCGCGGCCCACCGACACCGACGCCGTCGCCCATTCCCCGACGCCGTCGAGCGTCAGCACCGCCGCTTCGCTGAACGGCGACGGGAAGAACGCCGAGGCGGCGTGGCTCTGATGATGCTCGGCGAAGAGCAGCTTGTCCGCCACCTTGCCCTTGGCGCCGAAGGCCTCGAGCGACTTGATGAGGTTCGCCTTCTGGAACAGCTTCTCCTTGATCCAGACCGGGATCGCGGCGCGGAACGATCGGAACCCGCGCGGCGCATTGGCGAGATAGGTCTCGATCAGCCGCTCGAATTTCAGGAACGGCTTCTCGTTGAAGACGATGTGATCCAGATCTTCGAGCCCGACGCCGCCTTCCTTCAGGCAATAGGCGATGGCGTTCTCGGGAAAGCCGGGATCGTGCTTCTTGCGCGTGAAGCGTTCCTCCTGCGCGGCGGCGACGACCTTGCCGTCGCGCAGCAGCACCGCGGCGCTGTCGTGATAGAAGGCCGAGATGCCGAGGATGTGCATCAGCGCGCCTCGGATCCGAGCGGCGAGACTGGGCGCGCTAGAACACGGTGTAGATGAACGGCCCGATCGCCGAGCCTTGCGCCAGGATGAGGAGGCCGCCGAAGACGAGCAGCACGATCAAGACGGGCAAGAGCCACCACTTCTTGCGCGCCCGCATGTAGACGAAGAGCTCTCGCAACAGCGATCCCATGGATTTCCGTTCCCCGATTGCGGCTCATTTTCGCTGAAAGGGCCAAAGCGAGCCAGTCAGAATTGGTTGCGCATGGAGTGGCCGGGCTCCGCCGGATCGCGCGCGATCCAGTAGGTCTTGAGCTCGGGCTTGCGCCGGCGGATCAACGGGTCGCGCCAGACCTGCATCAAGAGGCCCATCGGCACGAACGCCACGACGAAGACCAGCAGCATCACCACCGGGTTCATGACGCGGCTCAGCAGCAGCGCGAACTTGAACCACGCACGATTGAGCGGCTTGAGCAGCGCCGGCCGCGCGAAGCTCACAACGAGCAGCACGCCGGCGATCGCTACCGCGCTGATCCACACCGCTTGCGTGCCGCGGAACAGCACGGCGACGATCGCGGCGACCACGGCGAAGACGATGCCGGTCCCCCGCTCCGAGGGCGGCTTGATCTTGCTCGTCACCAATGGGTCGTGAAAACCGCCGGCCATTCCTGCTCTTTCGAACGCGCCCCCGATGGCGCGCCGGCAAACTAGCCTAGTGCCGCCCTGAGCGCCACGGCCGGCTTGCCGCCGCTTCGGCGGGCCTCAGCCGTGCCTTACCAGAACCTTGATAACGCGCTCGGGCTGGTCCGCGATCCATTGGACCGCGCCGGCCGCGTCGGCGAACGGTACAACTGGGTCGAGAATCCCGTCCGCGGTAATCGTGCCCGTGCTGAGGTCGTCAGCCACGATTTTTTGGAGGTCCTTGGCGTAGAGCGGCCGCGGACCCCGCACCGGGTTGTTCCAGCCGAAGGCCGGCAGCGAGGCGAGCAGGCTGATCCGGTTATGGAAGAACTCCTCGCCGAGGTTGAGCCGCTCGTCGGCCGGACCGTAGAAGCCGACGCAGACCACGCGCCCGCATTGGCGCGCGGCGCGGATCGCGAGCGTGAGATTGGCGATGCTGCCCGAGCATTCGATCGCCGCGTCGACGCCGCCCGTCTGCTGCTTGAGGTCGCGCGCGAGATCGCCGTGCGCCTTGGAGTCGAAGCTGTGCGCGGCGCCGAAGCGCTCGGCGAGCCTGCGGCGCGGCGCGAAGCTCGATGCCGCAAGCACGCGCGCGCCCTTCGCCTTCGCGTATTGAACCGCGAACAGGCCGATCGCGCCGAGGCCGGTGACGAGCACGGATTCGCCGGCCGCGATGGCACCGTCGAGCACCCCTCCGAGCGCGAACGAGGCCGGATCGATCGCCAGCGCCTGCTCGGGCGAGAGCGCCCCGAGCGGCTGCAACTTTTCCGTCGGCAAGACATGGATGTCAGCGATCGGCGCCCAGGCGTAGACGAGCTGGCCCGCGGCGAGGCCACGAACCCCGGCGCCCGCCTCGACGACCTCGCCCACTACCATGTTGCCGAGGGGGCGCGGATAGAAGTCTTGTGGCGTCGTCTCGCGCTCGAACAGGCGTAGGCGCGGATTGAACTTCCGCGCGGCGAACGGGCTCAGCCCGAGATAGGCCATCATCTCGGTGCCGTGCTTGAAGGTCGAGTAGAGCGAGCGGACGACGGCGTCGCCCGGCCCGAGGGGCGGCAACGCCTTCTCGGCGAAGCGCACCTGCCGCGGCCCCTCGAGCATCAGGACACGTTGCGTGCTCGGCGGCATGGGCGGCGAGGCTCCGGGGGGCGGAAAGGGACTTTCGCCCGTATACGCCACCCGGGAGATTGCGCAAAGCGGGCCGAGCGGGCAGAAACCCCGCATGGGGCAAGGAGCCGGTTGGTGCAGCAGAGCGACGCGCTTCGTTTCCGCGTGAATCTCCTTGGCGCGCTGGCGCTTACCGCCTACGGGGCGATGGCGCTGCTCTCCTGGGTGCAGGCGCCGGCGCTCTGGGGCAGCCGCACCGACGTCCCCAAGGCGAACGCGTTCTTCCGCAGCCTCGCCGAGGCCATTCCCGGCGTCGGTCTCCACCGCCTCTTCGACGGCACTTCCGTCGTCATCAGCCACTTCATTCCGCTCGGGCTCGCCACGCTCGCCGCGCTGTTGCTCGTCGGGTTGCTCATGCGCCGCCGCGCCGACGCCGGCGACGCCCTGGCGCATTTGATCCTCCGCTGGTCGATCGCCTTCGCCGCGGTCTCCGCGCTCGCCTTTCCGGTCTTCACGCAGGATTTCTGGCTCTCGGCCGCGTGGGGGCGGATGGTCGCGGCGGCAGAGAACCCTTACCACCAGATGTTCACGCCCCAGTCGCTCGACGGCATCCCGCTCGACCATTTTCCGATGGCGATGTCGTACGGGCCGGCCTGGGCGATCCTTTCGGGCGTGGTGATGGCCGTCTCGGGCAAGAGCCTGATCGCGACGGCGATCCTGTTCAAAACGCTGCTCGGCGCGGCGTGGATCGGATCGCTCGTGCTGGTGGCGCGCATCGCCGCAGCGCGCGGCGGCGGAGAGCGCTGCCTCGCCGTGGCGCTGTTCGGCTGGATCCCGGTCGGCGTCACGCAGACCGTGGCCGAGGGCCACAACGACATCCTCATGGCCGGGCTGGCGCTGCTGTGGCTCTACCTGCTCGTCCGCGGGCGCTTTCTTGCGCCGGTGGCGCTGGCGGTTTCGGCGATGTCGAAATACGTGACCGGCCCGCTCGTCGTCGTCGATGCGATCGCGGCCTTGCGGCTCAGCCGGCTCTCGTGGCGCGCGTTCATCCTGCGCTATGTGGCGCCGGGGCTCGTCGGCCTTGGGCTGCTCGCGGTCTTCTATCGCTCGTTCAAGTTCTTCGACGGCACGCGCCTCGTGAACCAGTGGTATTTCCTCATGCCGCGCAACGCGATCGGTGCGCTCGAGGACGCGCTGGACATCCCGCTCGTTCCGCTCGAATACCTGATCCACGCGGTCTTCGCCGCCATCGCGGTGATGAGCCTCGTCGTGCTCTACCGGCGGCCCTCCGCCGAGAACGTCGTGCGGGCGGCGCTGGCGCTGCTGTGCGTGGTCATGTTCGCGCTCGCCGCGCACATCTGGGCCTGGTACCTCGTCTGGACGCTCGGCTTCGCTGCGCTGACGCCCACCTGGTGGCTCTCGCGCTTCGTCATCGGCATTTCGGTGCTGGTGCCGTTCACGGTGGCGCTGTGGTGGATCAAGGGCCTCGACTATTACCAGGAATGGGCGTCGCTGATCATGTATGTGGGCGCGCTCGTGTGGGCCTTGGCGACGCGCGAGTCAGCGGCTGGGCGCGTTCCGGCCCGCGAGGCTGAGGAAGCCGCGCAAGGCTCGCTCGGGCGATGAGCCGTTCCGCAGGAGCGGAGGGCGATGCGCTGGGCGGCCACGACACGGCGGCGGCGCCGAAGCCAGCCGCAGAGGCCAAGCCGGCGGCGAAGAGCCGCCTGCCGATCTGGCTTGCGGCAGGGCTCGGCGGCGTCGCCGTGCATCTCGTGCTCTGGCAGATCTCCGAGCCGTCCGCGCTGTTCAGCGACTTCTTCAAGGCCAACTGGGAAGCGGCGGCACATCTCTGGGAGGATGGCTGGAACGCGACTTTCCCGCTCACCGAGAAGGGCGGCTTCTCGCAGCTGCCGAGCCTCGGCTGGCTCTACGTGCCGTTCCTGGCGCTCGGCGAGAGCTGGGCGGGCTGGGGCTGGACCGCGCTGGGATTGGCGGCTCTGCTCGCCGCCTGGGCGCTGCTCGTGCGCCTGGCGCGCCTCGAGCCGCCGCTGGCGGCAGCACTCTTGTTCTGCTTCCTCGCCAACGGCCCCGCCGTCAACAGCCTGCGCGAGGGGCAGACCTCGCACATCATGCTGTTCCTGCTCGTCGCGGGGCTCGCGCTGTGGCGGCGCAGGCGCGAGTTCTTGGCCGGGCTCGCCTTCGGCCTTTGTGCCGCGATCAAGCTGCCGCTGCTCTTCCTCGGCGTCTACTTCCTCTACCGGCGGCGCTGGCGCATCGCGGCGGGCGGCGGCGCAGCGGTCGGCCTTGTCGTGCTGACCTCGGCCGCGCAGTTCGGCTTCGGCAGCCTCGTCGCGTGGTACCAGGAGTGGGTGGCGCCCTATCTCAGCGGCTACATCCCGGCCTTCAACGTGCAATCGATCGACGGATTTCTGCTGCGCCTCGAAAAGGGCGAGGCGTTCATGATCCACTGGGATCCGCCTTTCGCACCCTCGTTGTTCCACCGCATCGCGCGCGCCGTTGCCCTCATCGCGCTGTTCGGGACCACCATGTGGCTGATCTGGCGCGGCGCACGCCTTGCGCCCACCGCCGGCGCCGAGCCCTCCCCGCGCGAGCTCGTTGAGTTCGCGCTCGTGATCGCGCTCGGCTTGCTGACGAGCCCGATCTCGTGGACGCACTACTACGTCTACCTCCTGATCCCGTGGGCGCTCTATCTCGGCCGCCAGCTGCCGCTTTCCGACGATGTGGCGACGCGCTGGCTGATGCGCCTCGGTTATCTCGGCGCGTCGATGCCGATCGTGATGTGGGCGACGACCGAGCCCAGCTGGTATAACGCCGTGCTGTCGCGGACCGTGGTTTCCGTCTGCCTCATCGGCGGGCTCTCGATGTTCGTGGCGCTGGCGCGCGGAACCTGGCGCGCCGACCGCCGCGCCCCCCTTTCTCAATCTTCGCTACCCTAAGGACCATGCAGACAGCCTCGCCCAGCTCGCCCCGTGCCTCGCTCTCGCTCACCTGGGCGATGGGGCTGTTCCTGCTGGTGAACGCGTTCGCGATCAACGGCGCGCTCTGGCTCGCCTCGCCGCAGCCCTACAAGGAGACGGTGCTGAAGCACAGCTGGGACGTGGTGACCGCGCGCGGCTGCGACGATTCCTGGGGCATCATGACCGTCGCCTACGAATACGCGATGGCGCCGCACACCACGCCGATCTACACCGAGGTCTTCTTCAACCGGAAGCTCAAGTTCCAGTATCCGCCCTCATCGCTGTTCATCATAGGCGCGATGCTGAAGATCGCCGGCCGCGAGCAGTTCCGCACCGAGGAATGCAAGGTCTACGACACGCCGCCGATCAACGACATCCTCGGATGGATGTTCATCCTGCTAATCGTCGTCTCGGCGACGGCTGTGCTCGAGGTGTGGCTCCGGCGCAAGCACGGCATCCGCAGCGCGTGGTCGATGATCGCCGCGCGGGGCGTGCTCGTCGCCGGCTTCACGCTCACCTTCTATCCGGTCGTGAAGGCATTCACGCTCGGGCAGATCCAGCTCTGGATCAACGCGGCGTTCACGATGTCGCTCTTGGCCTGGGTGCTCGGCCACAAGGCCGCGAGCGGCGTGCTGATCGGCTTCATGTGTCTCATCAAGCCGCACTACGGCGCGTTCCTGCTCTGGGGCCTGCTGCGCCGCGAGTGGCGCTTCGCGCTCGGCCTCGCCGGCATGGTGGTGGTCGGCATCGGCGCGTCGCTGCTCGTGTTCGGCTGGGCCGACAATGTCGACTACATGAAGGTGTTCTGGTTCCTCTCGCAACGCGGCGAGGCGTTCTTTCCGAACCAGTCGGTGAACGGCCTGCTCAACCGCGTGATGAGCCTCGCCGACCCCGTCGCCTACAAGAACATCGTCTTCGACGACAACGGCTTCCCGCCGTTCACGCCGCTCGTCTATGGCGGCGCGCTCGTCGCCGCGCTGCTGCTCGTCGGCACGGCCCTCTTCCGGCGCGGCATCGGCGGCGATTCCGATCGCACGCTCGACTACGCAACGATGGCGCTCAGCATCACCATGGCGTCGACGATCGCCTGGGAGCATCACTACGGCGTCGTCTTTCCGATTTTCGCCCTGGTGCTCGCGAACTCGCTTGGCAACCGCGCGCGGCTTATTTGGCTCGGCGTCGCCTACGTGCTGATCAGCAACTTCATTCCGGTCACCAATCTGCTCGCGGCCACGCCGGCGAACATCGTGCAATCCTATCTGTTCGCCGGGGCGATCATCCTGCTCGTGCTATTGCACCGGAGCCGGACGGGCTGGCGCATGTCGGCGAGCGCCGCAGCAGCGCCGGTCGCCGCAATGCCGGCGACCGTGAAGGCGACGTAGGGCGTCTCACACGTAGGGGCGCGCTGCGCGCGCCCTGCCTCCGCAGTTGCAGCGTCGGAGCGCGTCACGGGATGCGCCGAAGCGCTGGGCCTGACC
>SBBV01000273.1 GCA_005240015.1 Candidatus Odyssella thessalonicensis
GTCCTGCCCCGCCAGCAGCAACAACGCGAGCCGCATCGGATTCTCCACGCGCATGCAGCCATGGCTGAAGAAGCGCGCGCCGCGCTCGAACAGAGTACGGCTCGGCGTGTCGTGCAGGAACACGTTGTGTGGATTCGGCATGCGGAGCAGCAGGCGCCCAAGCGCGTTCTTGGCTCCCGGGCGCTGCCGGATATGGAACGGAAAATTGTCGGGGCCGATCGCCACCCAGTTCACGGCGTGCGGATTGACGGCGCTCGAATTGTCGCCGCTGCGGGTCAGCAGCAGATAGTCATTGGCGGAAAGATAGCCCGGGTTCCGGCGAATAACGGGCAGAAGCTCTTTGACCGCGATGCTGTGCGGCACGTTCCAATAGGGGTTGACCTCGATCTGCGTCACCGTTGCGCTGAACACCGGCGTCTGCTGGTAGGGCTTGCCCACGATCACGCGTGCGACGTGCACAGTCTTCCCGTCCTCGACCAGCTTCAGCGCATTGTCGGCAATGTTGAGGTAGATGTAGCGACCATCGAGATGGCCGCCCAGCCAGCGCTGGCGCTCGAGATTGATCACGATCTGCTCGATTCGCGCCGCAACCGGCACGTTCATCTCGGCCAGGGTTTCGGCACCCACGGCGCCGTCGTCGATGAGTCCGTGCTGGCGCTGGAACCTCTTCACCGCGGCGGTCACCGCCTCGTCGAAGACATCGGATGTGTCCGCCTGAACGAGTTCGCCCGTCGCCATGAGGCGGCGCCTGAGCTCCGCCGCGCGCCGGCCGCGCATGCCGGGCTTGAGCACCGGCCCTCGCGAGACCATCGGCCAGCCGCCATTGCGTTCGAGCTCGCGATACCGCGCCAGCGCCCCCTTGAGCGCGTCGTAGCGCTCGCGATCCGGCGGCAGTTCGCGCAGGAACGTGGCCGGATTGTCGCTGCCCGCCATGCCTTCCAGCAGGCGCATCGCCTGCCAACGCTTCGGCTCCGCGTTGCTGCGGCCAAGGCGGCGGCGCGGGTTCTCGATCACGCCCGACGAGATGTCGGTGGCGTAGGCGAGAAAGGCGCGCGTCAGGGCCAGCTCGAGCTCCGCATCGACGCCGCTCGGCGAACCGGCAGCGCGCTGCTCGAGCTGCGGCATGCCATAGCGCGCGGGGTCGATCCCGTGCTCGCTGGCCGCGGCGAGCGCCGCGAGCAACGCCGCACCGTGCTCGGACGGGCGCGGGCCCGACAACCAGAGCGGCCGGAAATCCCGCTTGGCATAGAATTGCCGGACGGCGCCGTCGTCGGCCGTGCGCACTGCCGCACTCGTCGCGCGCTCGATCCGCTCCTTGAGGGCCTCCGGCGCCAGCGCCGGTGCGGGCGCAGCGAAAAGCCCGGCGGCAACCGCAGTGCAGGCCGCCACGAGCGCAGCTCTCAAGCCGACCAGCATGACCATCGTAAGAACAACGATTGAGCGGCCCGCCCTGAACCGCCGGTCGCAATGTCAGCAAATCGTGATATTGAGCGCGCTTTCCGCCAAATCAAACGGCGCCGCGGGAGGCCCGCGGCGCCGTTTCAGACCATGAAACCGGGCTCGCTCAGCGTGCGCCGGCGTAGGCCACCTTGCTCATCGCCGTGCGCAGCGTGCCGTCACGCTTGTAGGCATCCTTCCTGAAATGGACCGTGCCGTCCTGCTCGGCCCACGCCGTGAGATAGGTGATGTGCACCGGGATCGGGTTCTTGAGGTTGACCCGCGTCTGCTCGCGGGTCTCGACCACCTTCCGGATCTTGTCCTCGGTCCACTGGCCGTTGTCCTGATCCTTCAGCAGGAAGATCGCGAGGTTCCAGGGGTTCTGCACGCGCACGCAGCCATGGCTGAAATAGCGATCCTCGAGGTTGAAGATCGAGCGGATCGGCGTGTCGTGGATGAACACGTTGTGCGGGTTCGGGAAGATGAACGCCGCGGTGCCGAGCGCGTTGCGCGGGCCCGGCTTCTGGCGGATGTGGAACGGGAAGTTGCCCGGCCCATATTGCGACCAGTCCACCGCGGCTGGATTGATCGCGCTGTTGTTGTCGCCCATGCGTGTCAGCAGCAGATAGTCGTTCGACTGGAGATAGCCGGGAACCTTCTTGATGACCGGCAGCAGCTCCTGCGTCGCGATGCTGTAGGGCACGTTCCAGTAGGGGTTCAGCTCGATGTATTGCATCGTGCTGCTGAACACCGGCGTCTCGTGATAGGGCCGGCCGACGACGACGCGCGAGGTGTAGACCGTCTTGCCCTTCTCCACGACCTTCAAATCGTGGTCGGCGATGTTGACGTAGATGTAGCGGTCGCCGAGGTAGCCGGCGAGCCAGCGCCGGCGCTCGAGATTGATCACGAGCTGCTCGACGCGGTCCTTGGCGGAGACGTTCATCTCGGCGATCGTGCCGGCGCCGACATTGCCATCGTCGAGCAGGCCGTGGCGCAGCTGGAACTTCTTGACCGCGAGCAGCAGCGCGCCGTCGAAGAGCTCGGCCTCGCCTTGCATCGCTGCAAGCTCGCCGGTCACGAGCAGGCGCTGCTTCACCTGCGCCACGCGCGGATGGCGCATGCCGATCTTGAGCGTGGGCCCGGCGTCGACGCGGGGCCAGCCGCCTTTCTTCTCGAGCTCGCGATACTGGGCGAGTGCCGCCAGCATGCTCTTGTAGCGGCGCGTGTCGGGCGGAAGGTTCTCGAGGAATTTCGCCATATCCGGCGCCGCCGCCGCGTCCTCGAGCAGCTTCTTGGGATCGGGGCGCTTGGCATCGCGGAACGTGCCGCCGACGCGGCGGGGATTGGAGACCGTGCCCGAGACGATGTCGCCGGCATAACCCAGGAACACCAGCGTGAGCTCGAGTTCGAGCTCCTCGCGCTCCTTGGCCGAGGCCTTGGCGACGCGCTCGCCGAGCCGCGGCATGCCGTAGGTGATGGGGCTGATGCCGTGCTCGTCGGCTTTGGCGAGCGCTGCCAAGAGCGCCTTGCCCCGCGGCGCCAGAGCGCCGTTCTCGAACCACAGCGGCTTGAACTCGCGCTTCGCGTAGAAGTCCTTGATCGCATCGTTGAGCGCGCGTTCGCCGGCGGTGCGCTTGGCGTCGCGCGAGGCCTGCGCCTTGGGCTCGAACTTGTCCTTGAGGTTTTGGCCTTGAGCAGCGGCCGGGAACGGGAGAGCGAGGACAGCGGTGAATGCAAATGCGGCCGCCCAGGAGAGCGGCCGAGACGGGGCTGTGGTCAGCATGTTCCTTCGGGTGGCAGTGAATCCGGCGGACGGAACGTCGGTCTTGCGTCCACTACTATACGGAAGCGGGCGGCAAATTTCACCTTAATCCGGAAGCGGCGGGATTCAGGGCGCGGTGTAGGCGGTCTTCACCGTCGTGTAGAACTCGACCGCATAGCGGCCCTGCTCGCGCTGGCCGTAGCTCGATCCCTTCCGGCCGCCGAACGGCACGTGATAGTCGACGCCGGCGGTCGGCAGGTTAACCATGACCATGCCGGCCTCGGCGTTGCGCTTGAAAAGGCTGGCGAATTTCAATGATGTCGTGCAGATGCCGGTGGAGAGGCCGAACTCGGTATCGTTGGCGACCGCGAGCGCCTCGTCGTAGTCCTTCACCTTGATGACGCTCGCCACCGGGCCGAACACTTCTTCCCGGTTGATGCGCATCTTGTTGCTGGTTTCCGTAATCAAGGCTGGCTCGAGATAGAAGCCCTTGTGCTTGCGCTCGAGCAGGCGGCCGCCGAACGCCAGCTTGCCGCCCTCTTTCTGGCCGAGCTCGATGTAGCGGATGTCCTGGTCGAGCTGGGTCTGGTCCACGACCGGACCGATATCGGTGCCGGCGGCGAGCGCATCGTCGACCTTGAGCTTGGCCAGCGCTTCGACCATGGCCTTGACGAAGCGGTCGTGGATGCCCTGCGTCACGATCAGGCGCGAGGACGCCGTGCAGCGCTGACCGGTCGAGAAATAGCCGCCCTGCACCGCGCAGTTCACGGCCACGCCGAGATCGGCGTCGTCGAGGATCACGAGCGGGTTCTTGCCGCCCATCTCGAGCTGCACCTTGGCGAGGCGCGCTGCCGCCCGCGCCGCCACGTGCCGCCCCGTCGCGGCCGAGCCGGTGAACGAGATGCCGGCGACGTCGGGGTGATTGATCAGCGTCTCGCCAAGGTGCAGCTCGAGATGGGCGGCAAGAA
>SBBV01000188.1 GCA_005240015.1 Candidatus Odyssella thessalonicensis
GGACATGGCGGCCGCGTTCATGCTCGCCGACGTCGTCGTCTCGGCCTCGACCGACCCCGAGGCCTTCGGGCGCATCATCGTCGAGGCGCAGGCCATGGGCCGGCCGGTGATCGCGAGCAATCACGGCGCCGCCTCCGAGACGGTGCTCGACGGCATTACCGGCTGGCTGGTCAAACCCGGCGATGCCGCGGCCCTCGCCCATGCGATCCGCGCCACGCTTGAGATCACGGGCGACCAGCGGCGCAAGATCGCCGAGGCCGCCGAGCGCCACGCGCGCGGCAATTTTTCAAAGCAGGCGATGTGCGCCAAGACGCTCGCGCTCTACCAGGCCGTGGTGGCCGGGCGGGCACGGCCGCGATGAACGAGGCGAAGGGCAGCGCCACGCCCGCAGGCGCGGCGGCGCCGGCGGCCGCCGGCGCCAAGGACTACGAGCGCATCCTCGTCATCCGCCTCGGCGCGCTCGGCGATTTCGTGCTGTCGCTGGAGCCGATGGCCGCGATCCGCCGCTTTCATGACAAGGCCCGCATCACGCTGCTGACCACGACGCCGTTCGCGAGCCTTGCGCGCGCGAGCCCCTATTGCGACGAGGTGATGATCGACGAGCGCGCGCCGTGGTGGAAGGTCTGGCGCGGCGCCGAGCTCACGCGCCGCCTGCGCCAGGGCAACTTCCAGCGCGTCTACGATCTCCAGACCTCGGGGCGCACCGCGCGCTACTGGCGGGCGATGGGCCGCCCGGAATGGTCGGGCCACGCACCGGGCGCCTCGCACGCCCATCTCGATCCCGAGCGCGACACGCTCCACACCGTCGAGCGCCAGAAGGCGCAGCTGAAGCTCGCCGGCATCGACGACGTCCCTGCCGCCGATCTTTCCTGGGTCAAGGCCGATGTGCGGCGCTTCGGCGTCCGCGAGCCGCACGTGCTGCTGGTGCCGGGCGGCTCGGCGCATCGCCCGAAGAAGCGCTGGCCGGTCGACAAATACACGGCGCTCGCGCGCATCTTCGTGCGCCTCGGCATCACGCCGGTGCTGATCGGCGGGGAGGCCGAGGGCGACGTGCTCGGCGAGGTCGCGCGCCACGTGCCCGAGGGCATCAATCTTTGCGGCAAGACCAGCTTCGAGGAGATCGTCGTGCTGGCGCGCGGTGCGCTGGGCGCGGTCGGCAACGACACCGGGCCCATGCACCTCGTCGCCGCCGCCGGCGCGCCGTCGCTCGTGCTGTTCTCGTCCGAATCCGATCCCGCGCTCTGCGCCCCGCGCCCCGGCGCCCAGGGCGGCAGGGTCGCGGTGCTGAAGAAGCCCGACCTCATCGCGCTCTCGGTGTCCGAGGTGCAGACCGCGCTTCCGTTCTCGCTGCAGGTGAAGCGGTAGCCTGCATGGTCGCGTTGCGTGCTTCGAGGCTCGGCGCCACAGGCGCCGAGCGCCTCAGCATGAGGCGCTGGGTTGGCTGGAATCCCAAAAAAAGAGCGCCTCATGCTGCGGTGCTCGCGCGCAGCGCGAGCCTCGAAGCACGTAACGCGCCGATGCAGCGGCGGCCTTGCCGCATTGACAGGCGCGAACCATCTAAGCTACGGGAACCGCCATGAATTATCGCGCCATCACGACGGCCACGACCACCACGACCCGCTCCGGCGGGCCCGAGGGTGCGCGCGTGCGCTGACGATTGCGGCGCAGCGGACGAACCCGAGGCCCCGGCCGGAAACGGACGGGGCCTTGTCGTTTCATGCCCCGGGCCTAGAAAACAGCGACCTCCCAAGCCCAAAGAACCCCTTTCATGGTCAACGTGACACTCCCGGACGGCAGCGTCCGCTCCTTCGAGAAGCCGGTCTCGGGCGCCGAGCTTGCCGCCAGCATCGGACCCGGCCTCGCCAAGGCCGCGCTCGCCGTGCGCGTCGACGGCAAGATGAAGGACCTCGCGGCCAGGATCGATCGCGACGCCAAGGTCTCGATCGTCACCGCCAAGGATGCCGATGCGCTCGAGCTGATCCGCCACGACGCCGCGCACGTGCTCGCGCAGGCGGTGCAGGAGCTGTTCCCGGGCACACAGATCACCTTCGGCCCCGCGATCGAGAACGGCTTCTACTACGACTTCGCGCGCAAGGAGCCGTTCACCCCCGAGGACTTCGCCAAGATCGAGCAGCGCATGCGCGAGATCGTCGACCGCAACCTGCCGATCGAATGCGAGGTGTGGGACCGCGACAAGATCAAGGCCTGGTTCAAGCAGCACGGCGAGAGCTTCAAGGCGGAGTGGGTCGACGAGCTGCCGAAGGACGAGGCGATCACCGTCTATCGCCAGGGCGAGTGGATGGACATGTGCACCGGCCCGCACCTGCCCTCGACCGGCAAGCTGCCGAAGGCCTTCAAGCTCACCAAGGTCTCGGGCACCTATTGGCGCGGCAATCCCCAGAACCCGGTGCTGCAGCGCATCTACGGCACCGCCTGGGCGAGCGAGAAGGATTTGAAGGACTACCTCCATCGCCTGGAAGAGGCGGAGAAGCGCGACCATCGCAAGCTCGGCCGCGAGATGGATCTCTTCCATTTGCAGGAGGAGGCGATCGGCAGCGTCTTCTGGCACCCGAATGGCTGGACCCTCTGGCGCACCATCGAGCGCTACATGCGCGCGCGGCTCGAGGCGGCGGGCTATGTCGAGGTGAAGACCCCGCAGCTCGTGGACCGCAAGCTCTGGGAAGAGTCGGGCCACTGGGAGAAGTTCAAGGAGGGCATGTACTTGGCCGTGCCGCGCGACGAGAAGGCGGCCGCGGAGGATGTGGCGCGGGTCTACGCGATCAAGCCGATGAACTGCCCGGGCGCGGTGCAGATCTTCAAGCAGGGTCTGAAGAGCTATCGCGACCTGCCGCTCCGGATGGCCGAGTTCGGCTCGTGCCACCGCTACGAACCCTCGGGCGCCGTGCACGGCATCATGCGCGTGCGCGCATTCACCCAGGACGACGCGCACATCTTCTGCACCGAGGATCAGATCGAGGCCGAGTCGGTCGCGTTCTGCGATCTCTTGCGCACCATCTACAAGGACTTGGGCTTCCCCGATTTCTTCGTGAAGTACTCGGACCGCCCGCCCGTGCGCGCGGGCAGCGACGACATCTGGGACAAGGCCGAGCAAGCGCTGCGCTCGGCGTCGAAGGCGGCCGGCCTCGACCTCCAGCTCAATCCGGGCGAGGGCGCCTTCTACGGCCCCAAGCTCGAATTCGTGCTGCGCGACGCGATCGGCCGCGACTGGCAGTGCGGCACGCTCCAGGTCGATTTCGTGCTGCCCGAGCGGCTCGACGCGAGCTACATCGGCGAGGACGGCCAGCGCCACCGCCCGGTAATGCTGCACCGCGCGATCCTGGGCTCGTTCGAGCGCTTCATCGGCATCATGATCGAGCACTATGCCGGCAAGTTCCCGCTCTGGCTCGCGCCGGTGCAGGCGGTGGTCGCCACCATCGTCAGCGACGCCGACGCCTACGCGCGTGAGGTCGCCGCGGCGCTCGGCGGCGCCCGCATGCGCGCCGAGCTCGACTTGAGGAACGAGAAGATCAACCTCAAGATTCGCGAACACTCGCTCGCCAAGGTTCCGATCCTCTTGATTCTAGGCCGAAAAGAAGCCGAGGAACGCAAGGTCACGATCCGTCGTTTGGGCGAGGAGCGGCAAGAGAGCCTTGCGCTCGAAGAGGCGGTTGCTAAATTGAAAGGTCTGGCGGCACCCCCGCTGGCCTGAACGCGCCCGGGCACTTTCGCGGCGCTTTTTCGATGGAGAATGCCCAATACGTAGACCGATGGGTTCAGCCCTGCCGACGCGCGAGCGCGACGGCACAAGGGTCAATGAGATGATCACGTCGCCCAATGTGCGGCTGATCGATGAGAACGGCAGCCAGGTCGGCGTCGTCAGTCGGTTCGAAGCGATGCGCCGGGCTCAGGAAGCCGGTCTCGACCTCGTCGAGGTGGCGGCCAATGCGAGCCCGCCCGTCTGCAAGATCCTCGACTACGGCAAATACAAATACGAGCTTCAGAAAAAGGCCGCCGAGGCGCGCAAGAAGCAGAAGGTCATCGACGTCAAAGAGATCAAGATGCGGCCGTCGATCGACGTCCACGACTACGACGTCAAGATGCGCCAGATGAAGAGCTTCCTCGGCGACGGCGACAAGGTGAAGGTGACGCTCCGCTTCCGGGGCCGCGAGATGGCCCACCAGGAGCTCGCGGTGAAGCTCCTGGACCGCGTCACCGGCGACTTGAAGGACCTCGCCAAGGTCGAACAGTTCCCGCGCCTCGAAGGCAAGCAGATGAGCATGGTGGTGGCACCGAAGTAGTCGGCGCCGCGGTCTCACCCCCGGGCGGGGAATTCCGACACCGGGTCATTGCCAATTTGTTTGATTGGTCGCGCCTTCCAACAACCTCATCCTGAGGTGCGCAGCGAACGCCAAGGGGCGTTCGCAGCACGCCTCAGGACGAGGCCATGGTTGGCGTTAACCTCCCCGCCTTCTCTTCGCCCCAATCCGCGGCCGTGATTGCGCCCGCATCGCAAGGGGCCACGACACGATGGCACGCATGAGCGCGCTGAGATCGCGCGAGGAGCGGGGCGGGATCGTCCATCCGAACGCGCTCGCGCTCTCGCGGCGGGGCTGGTGGCTCGGGCCGGCGATGCTGCTCGCGCTCGTGCTGCTCGTGGTCGCCTGGTTCCTCCCCACCATGACCGTCGAGCGCGTGCCGTGGATCTGGCGCACCAAGTTCTCGATCTGGCGCGTGGTGAACGGCCTCTACGCCGACCGCGAATACTTCATCTTCGCCGTCATCGTGCTGTTCTCGATGGTGTTCCCGGTGGTGAAGCTGCTCGCCGGGCTCTGGGTGTGGATGCGCGTCGATGCGCTCGGCACCGGCGCGCGCCGCGCCGTCTCCTTCGTCGGGACCCTCGGCAAATGGTCCATGGTCGACGTGTTCGTGGTGGCGCTGCTCGTGGCGGCGATCCAGGTCTCGATCATCACCAGCGTCGCGATCCATGCCGGCATCTACGTGTTCACCGGCGCCGTGCTCGCCTCGATCGCGCTGCTCCACTTCCTCGAGCGCGCGCTCGCCCAACCGCGCCTCCGCGTCGACGCGCAAGGGTAGGTTCACGGGAGCCGGCGAGGCGGGGAGAAGGAAGCAAGGCTCACCACCAAGACAC
>SBBV01000336.1 GCA_005240015.1 Candidatus Odyssella thessalonicensis
AAGGCCGAGGCGCGCGTCTACGCGATGTTCCCGATCTTGGCCGAGCGGCGGCGCCAGCTCGCCGGCACGATGTCGGGCGGCCAGCAGCAGATGTTGGCCATCGGCCGGGCCCTGATGGCACAGCCGAAGCTCCTGCTCATCGACGAGCCGTCGCTGGGCTTGGCGCCGCTTGTTGTCGAGCAGGTGTTCGGCACGATCCGCGAGATCCATGTGAGCGGCGTCGCCATCCTGCTGATC
This sequence comes from Candidatus Odyssella thessalonicensis, assembly GCA_005240015.1. Classification (GTDB taxonomy): domain Bacteria; phylum Pseudomonadota; class Alphaproteobacteria; order Bin65; family Bin65; genus SBBV01. The sequence continues at coordinate 238 of SBBV01000336.1, forward strand.
GAGCAGAACGCGACCAAGGCGCTCGAGATCGCCGAGCGCGCCTATGTGATCGAGGACGGGCGCATCGTCGCGCAAGGGCGCGCGGCCGAACTGCGCCAGCAGCCGCACATCCGCGCTGCCTATCTCGGCGCCGACGCATAAGCAAGCGCGCTCGGCGCAGCGCCATCTGTGACGTTTCGGTGTCGGTGTGCATTAGCTGGTATGCCACCGAGGTCAAGCCTCGGCATGGGTTGCAGACCCCATGCGCCACACGCAATGGAAGCGTCCGCCTTCGCGCCTAGCTGAAAGGCCTGGCCGCGGCGATGCGTGGCCGCATCGCCCCCGAGGCCGGGGCTATGTGATGGAGGCATTTCATGCGTCGCAAAACGTTCACGCATTTGCTCGTTGCCGCGAGCGTGGCGGCATTCATCCCGCTGACGGCGACCGCGGCGGAGCCGATGCAGACCAGTGAACTGGCCGCGCGTCTTGGATCGAGCAAGTTCGAATTCCGCGGCCGCTACAATGTTTGGCGCTTCACGCCGGACGGCAGGGTCAACAGCGACTACAACACGACGCGCGGGTGCTGGGGCGCCATGTGCGAGCAGTGGGGGCTGAAGGAAACCGGCACCTGGCGCCGCGAGGGCAACAAGCTCTGCATCAAATGGGAGCGCGCCGACGAGTGCTACACGATCGCTCCCGGCCAGGGCCGCATGGTGACGCTGATGGGCCCGCGCACGATCGAAGGCACGCTCGAGGCCGACGGCGACACCGGCTACGCCGAGACGCCGGCGCCCGCGGCCCCAGCGCAACCGCTGCCGCCGGGCTACCGCTACCAGCGCATTCCGGGCCCGCGGTGAGCCGCGCATGACTCCTTCCCCCGCGGACAGCGGGGGAAGGTCGGGATGGGGGTGAGCGCGAATTCGCAACGCGGTTGATGCCAGGAACAACGCCCTACGTTTCTGCCGCGCGGCTCGCTGTCCGCACCCCCTCCGGCCCGCGCGAAAGGGCGCGCGGTCCACCTCCCCCGCTATTCGCGGGGGAGGGGCTGCCCAGCGCCGCTACATCCCTCCGAAAATCGTGGCGCCGCCGTCGATGACGATGGTCTGGCCGGTGATGAAGCGGCCGGCGGGGGCGGCGAGGAACACGGCGGCGCCGGCGACCTCGCTCACCTCGCCGATGCGGCCCAGCGCATAGGTGGCGACCGCGTGCCGGTAGGTCTCGGGGTTGTCCCAGAGTGCTTTCGCCATGTCGGTCTTGATGATCGAGGGGGCGAGGCAGTTGACGCGCACATTGCTGCGGCCCCATTCGACCGCGAGGTTGCGCGCCAGCTGCATGTCGGCCGCCTTCGAGAGCGCGTAGACGCCGATCTTGTCGCTGCCCTTCAAGCCCGCGACCGACGAGACGATGATCACCGCGCCGTCCTTCCGCTCGGCCATCTCGGGGATCACCATGTTGCAGAGCCAGAGGTTCGAGCGGACATTGGCGCCCATCGTCTTCTCGTAGGCGTCGTCGGAGAGCCCCGCCATCGGCCCGTAATAGGGATTGACCGCGGCGTTGCAGACCAGGATGTCGATGCGCCCGAACGCGCGCCGCGCGCCGGCCACGAGCGCCTGGAGCTGCTCCTTGTGCGAGATGTTGCAGGGGATGGCGACCGCGCGCCCGCCCTCCGCCTCGATCTCTTCGGCCGTCTGCTCGCAGGCCTCGGCCTTGCGGCTCGAGATCACGACTTGTGCGCCTTGCGCGGCCATGGCCTCGGCGATGGCGCGGCCGATGCCCTTGGACGAGCCGGTGATGAGCGCGGTCTTGCCGTCGAGGCGGAAGAGATCGTCGTATTTCATGGCATGCGGAACGATTGCGGGGTGGAGTAGGCGGCGGGCATCCGCCGCGGCTTTCGCGCGGGCGCGCGGGTTTCTATAATTCCTCGAGAAGGCGCGGGCCAGTCTTGAGTGGCCCTTGGGAGGAGTGCCGCATGAAGTCGTTCGAACAGCGCTTCTGCGCGACGGCGCCCGGCCTTTGGCCGCGCCTTTCGCGCGATGTGCGCCTGCTGTGGTTCCTCGCCGGCATGGCCTGGCGCAACCTCACGATCGGCGGAAAGGTGCGCCGCCGCTACCGCGCGCTGATGGCCGAAGGCAAGCCGTATTTCGTCGACGAGGCGATGAAGGCGCTGATGCCGAAGCCGCCGCCGGGAGAGCGCCGATGAAGGTCGAAGCGCGGCCCTACGGCTCCCTGGTCTTTCGCTACCGCGAGCCGCCGCCCTCGGGCAATGCCATCAACGGCCTCGGCGAGGCGGCGCGAAAGCCGGCGCGCCTGGTCTTTCACTGGAGCCCGGGGCGCAAGCCGCATCCCTGGATGGCGCTCGATCTGCATTTCACGATGGTCAGCGGCCTGGGCGGGCCGCTCTGGGGCTGGGGCTCGTTCCTCCAGCGCCTGCGCATGATATGGGCGCTGCGCCGCGCGCTCGGCCCGGTGGCGCCGGTGCGGCGCGAGGTGCGCGATCCGGCGGCGATGGCGCGCGAGATCAAGGCGCTGGCGCAGCGCCTGGCCGGCGACTGCATCGTCGGCATCGCCGAGATCGGGCCCGATGCGGTGCTCGAGGGCGGCAACGTGCCCTACAAACATGCGATCTGCATCGGCGTGCCGATGAATCGCTCGATCATGGTGGAGGCGCCCGCGCCGCGCGCCGGCACCGAGGTGATGCGCACCTACCGTCGCGGCGCCGTCGCCGCGGTGAAACTTGCCGAGCACATCCGCGCGATGGGCTGGCCGGCCAAGGCCTTCGGCGAGACCAAGACGACGGACCTCCTTCACATCCCGGTGGCGCTCAAGGCCGGGCTCGGCGAACTCGGCAAGCACGGCTCGATGATCAGCCGCGAGTTCGGCTCGAACTTCCGCCTCGTGGCCGTGGCAACCGACCTGCCGCTCGCGGTCGATGCGCCGGTCGACATCGGCGTCGACGACCTCTGCGCCGGCTGCCAGCGCTGCACGCTGGACTGTCCGGCCGGCGCCATCAGCGACAAGAAGCAACTCGTGCGCGGCGTCGAGAAGTGGTACGTCGATTTCGACAAGTGCACGCCCTACTTCGCCGAGACGGCCGGCTGCGCCATCTGCATCGAGGTCTGCCCCTGGAGCGAGCCTGGCCGCGGCTTCAAGCTCTCGGAGATGCTGCTGGCAAAGCGCGGCGCCAAAGCGCGCCCGCGCGCGGCGGCGGCCGCAAAATAGCGCTGCAGAGGAAACGCATCGCATGAATCTCGATCTTTCGCCCGAGCTCCGCGCGTTCCGCGACGAGGTGCGCGCCTTCATCAAGGCCGAGCTGCCCGCCGACATCCGCGACAAGGTCAGGAAGGGCCTGCAGCTGGAGCGCGACGACTACGTGCGCTGGCAGAAGATCCTCTACAAGAAAGGCTGGATCGCGCCCAACTGGCCCAAGGAATACGGCGGGCCGGGCTGGACGCCGATGCAGCGCTACATCTTCGACGAAGAGGTCGGAAAATCCGGAGCACCACGCGTGATCCCGTTCGGGCTCGTGATGGTGGCGCCGGTGATCATGAAGTTCGGCACCGAGGCGCAGAAGCGCGAGCACCTGCCGAAGATCCTCTCGAGCGAGGTGTGGTGGTGCCAGGGCTATTCCGAGCCGGGCGCCGGCTCCGATCTCGCGGGCCTCAAGACCCGCGCCCTGCGCGAGGGGGACCACTACACCGTCAACGGCCAGAAGACGTGGACGACCCTGGCTCAATATGCCGACTGGATCTTCTGCCTCGTGCGCACCGATCCGGCGGCCAAGAAGCAGGAGGGCATCTCGTTCCTGCTCATCGACATGAAGTCGCCGGGCGTCACGGTGAAGCCGATCGTCACCATGGATGGCGGCGCCGAGGTCAACGAGGTGTTCTTCGACAATGTCAAGGTGCCGGTCACGAACCTCGTCGGCCCCGAGAACCAGGGCTGGACCGTGGCGAAATATCTGCTCGGGCACGAGCGCACGAACATCGCCGACATCGGCCGCGCCAAGCATCAGCTGGCGCGCGTCAAGGAGATCGCCGCGGCCGAACGCGCCGACGGCGGCAGCCTGCTCGAGGACGAGGATTTCCGCGATCGCATCGCCGAGGTCGAGCTCGATCTGATCGCGCTCGAGGCCACGCTGCTGCGCATCGTCGCGGCCGAGACCGGCGGCAGGGCGCCCGGCGCCGAGGCCTCGCTGATCAAGATCAAGGGCTCGGAGCTGCAGCAGCAGCTGACCGAGCTTTTGATCGAGGCGGTCGGCTATTACGGCTTCCCCTACAATCGCGACGCGATGGAGCATGGCTGGAACGAGCCGCCGATCGGCCCCGACTATGCCGCTCCGCTCGCGCCCGCCTATTTCAACACGCGCAAGACCACGATCTATGGCGGCTCCAACGAGGTGCAGCGCGGGATCCTCGCCAAATTCGTGATGGGCTTCTGAGCGCGCGCTGTTATCCGGCTTGGAGGTAGCGCGATGCAAGTCGCGACGAGCCCCGTGCGCTTCGGCGCCGGACAGGTGGGCGAGCAGGCCGTCTACTACGAGGTCGTCGCGCCGCTCGATGCGCGCACCAAGCCGCCGATCGTGCTCGTGCACGGCGGCACGCAGACCGGCGCCTGCTATTTGCGCACGGCCGACGGCCGCCCGGGCTGGGCCTTCGCCTTTGCGCGCCGCGGCTATCGCGCGATCGTGCCGGACTGGCCCGGGTGCGGGCGCAGCGGGGCCATCCCCGACGACGCGCTCGACGGCGCCGCCGTCTGCCGCGGCCTCGGCGTGCTGCTCGAAGCGCTCGGCGAGCCGGTGGTGCTGCTCACGCATTCGATGTCGGGCGCCTTTGGCTGGCGCCTCGTCGAGACGCATGGGCCCCGCATCGCGCGCGTCGTCGCGATCGCGCCGGGCCCGCCCGGCAATATCCAGGCCGAGCCCGAGATCGTCGCCGAGACCGCCGACGCGATCGAGGTGCAGGCCGTGGCGCTGCGCTTCAAGCTCGACAAGCGCGCACCGTTCCGCGCGCCGATGGCTTTCGTCGAGAAGAAGATCGTCGGCGACGGCGGGCGCTTCCCGCGCGCGGCGATCCCGGCCATGGCGGCGGGCATGGACGTGATCCCGCCGCGCCTCGTCTACGAGCGGCTCAACGTGCGCGGCGCCCAGCTCAAGATCGAGCGATTCGAGAATTTCCGCGGCAAGCCGATCCTGGTAATGACCGGGAGCCACGACATCGATCATCCGCGCGCGCTCGACCAGGCGACGGTCGATTGGCTCGCCGGCAAGGGCGCCGCCGCGGCGTTCCTCTATCTCCCCGATCTCGGCGTCGAAGGAAACGGGCACATGATGATGATGGAAGACAACAGCGACGCGCTCGCCGACCTCGTTGTCGACTGGATCGAGAGCCGCGCCATCGCGCGCCGTAAGGCCGGCTGACGCGCGCCATGAATTTCGCGTTCACCGACGAACAGAAGCTGCTCGCCGACAGCGTCGCGCGCTTCGTTAGCAAGGACTATCCGTTCGAGGCGCGCCGCAAGCTCATGGCCAGCGAAGAAGGCTGGAGCCGCGCGCACTGGAAGAGCTTCGCCGAGCTCGGCTGGCTTGCGGCGCCGTTCGCCGAGGATCATGGCGGGTTGGGCGGCGGCCCGGTCGAAGCCGCGATCGTGATGGAGGCGTTCGGCAAGGGCCTTGTGCTCGAGCCTTATCTTCCGACCGTGGTGCTCGGCGGCGGGTTGCTGGCGGCGGGCGGGCGGCGTGACCTGCTCAAGGCGCTGGTCGAGGGAGCGCTGCAGCTGTCGCTGGCCTGGGTCGAGCCCAAGGCGCGCTTCGATCTCGCCCATGTCGAGACCCGCGCGCTGCGGAAGGATGGCGGCTTCGCGCTGAGCGGGCAGAAGGGCGTCGCGTTCAACGGGGCGGCCGCGGATTGGATCATCGTGCCGGCGCGCACCGCGGGCGGCATCAAGGACAAGCAGGGCATCACGCTGTTCCTCGTGCCGAAGGGCGCCCCGGGGCTGACGCTCCGGCCCTATCGCACGGTCGACGGCGTCCGCGCGGCGGAGGTCGCGCTGGAAGGCGTGACCTTGAAAGCGGAGCATGTCCTCGGCGAGGTCGATTGGGGCCATCCGCTGCTCGAGGCCGCCATCGACCGCGGCATCGCCGCCGTCTCGGCCGAGGCCGCCGGCATCATGGGGCACATCGTCGCCACCACGCGCGATTATCTCAAGACGCGCAAGCAGTTCGGCGTGCCGCTGGCGAGCTTCCAGGTGCTGCAGCACCGCGCGGTCGACGTGTACGTGCTCTCGGAGCAAGCGACGGCGATGGCCTATCGTGCCGCGGTGCTGGTCGCAGCGCGCGAGCCGGCCGATCGCGCGCGCGCGGTCTCCGCCGCCAAGGCCTGGATCGGCAAGGCCGGCCGCCAGGTCGGCCAGGAGGCGATCCAGATGCATGGCGGCATGGGCATGACCGAAGAGATGCCGGTGAGCCACTACTTCAAGCGCTTGACCATGATCGACACGCTCTTCGGCGATCATCGCTTCCACCGCCGCCGCTTCGCCGCCCTCGGCGGGCATGTGGAGAAGGATTAAGGGAAGTTTGCAGGGAAGCAGGGAGGCGGGGAGAAAGCAATTTGCGCGCCGGGGGCGCGCAGTTCATTCTTCTCCCCGTCTCCCCGCCTCGCTGCCAAGTTGAGTTCGCATGCAGGTTCTCGGCCTCGACCACATCGTCCTCCGCGTCCGCGACATGGAGCGCATGGTGGCGTTCTGGCGCGATGCGCTCGGCTGCACGGTGGAGAAGGTGCAGGCCGAGCTGGGCCTGGTACACATCCGCGCCGGCAATGCGCTGATCGACCTCGTCGACATCAAGGGAAAGCTCGGCAGGGAGGGCGGGCGCGCGCCCGAGGCCGAGGGGCGCAATCTCGATCATTTCTGCCTGCGCGTGGAGCCGTTCGATCCCGCGGCCATCCGCGCGCGGCTCGAATCGCTCGGCGTCGCCGTCGACCAGCCGCGCCGCCGCTTCGGCGCCGAGGGCTATGGCGATTCGATCTACCTCTCCGATCCCGAGGGCAACCGGATCGAATTGAAGGGCGCATCGGAGCCCGGGGAGCGCTGAAGCCGCCGTGCCGTTTCTCGGTGTCGATCCCTGGCGCTGGCAGTACTTCGCGGACGTAGCGTGCCCGCGCAACCTCGGCATTCCGATCGATGAGGCGAGCGCCTGGGAGCTCTATCCCGAACTGCGCTGGGTGCACAACAAGCTCACCATCGCCGCGAGCCAGGGCCTGCCCCACGGGCCGCACGGCGTGATGCCGCGCCGCTTCCCGGTGTTCTCGAAGCCGATCTTCAATATGCGCGGCATGGGCACGGGCGGCCGCGTCGTGCGCACGCCGCGCGAGTATCTCCTGAGCATCCAACCCGGCCATATGTGGATGCAATTGCTGACGGGCGCCCATGTCAGCACCGATGTGGCGCTGGCGCGCGGCAAGCCCGTGTGGATGCGCCACTCGACCGGCGTGCCGATGGGCGGCGGCATGTTCGACTACTGGATCGTGCATGCGGCGCCGCGGCCGGCGCTCGAGCGCTATCTCTCGCGCTGGATCCGCGAGAATCTCGACGGCTTCTCGGGCGTCGTGAATTTCGAGAGCATCGGCGGCCGCATCATCGAATGCCATCTGCGCATGGCCGACCAGTGGCCCGACCTGAACGGGCGCGGTTGGCTCGAGGCGGCGGTCGAGCTCTACAGGAGCGGGCGCTGGCGCTGGCGCGACAATCCCAGGCGTATCGCCTACAGCGTCGCGCTGTTCGGGCCGCACGGCTTCCGCTGGACCATCGACCCCAAGCTCGTCGACCGGCTGCGCCGCCAGCCCGGCGTCTCCTCGATCCAGATCACGTTCGACGAAGGCAAGCCGCCCTCCGCCCACGCGATGCCGCCGGGCGGCTTCCGCCTCGCGATCGTCAATTGCTGGAGTCTCGATCTCGGCAAACGCATCCGCGCGATCCTGAAGCGCGCCTTCGTCTCGCGCCCGGGCTGATGAGCCAAGCGCGGGCGGGGCATGAGCGCGCCGGCATAGCGCGCGCCGCGGCCGCGAGGCTAGGGTGCGCCGCGATGCACCGATGCGAACCCTCCCTGCGGCGTCGTCTCGGATGAGCCTTGCGCTCGCAGCCGCGGGCGGGTCCGTCCCGCTCGCGACCGTCTGGATCCTGGGCGCCGCGTTCGGGTGGACCGCGATGGCCGTCGTCGTGCGCTACCTGGAGGGCCGCGTTCCGTCCTGGGACGTCTCGTTCTACCGCGCGCTGGCGGCGCTGCTGGTCGGCGTCGGCCCGATGCTGTGGCAGAAGGGGCGGAGCTTCGCGGCGCTCCTGCCGCGGCGGGATCTCACCGGCGCCTATCTCGTGCGCGGCCTCGTCATCTTCACCGCCCAGGCGATGTACTACCACGCGATCATGCACATGCCGCTCGCCGATGCCACCGTGCTCAACGCGAGCGCGCCGATCTTCTCGGTGTTCCTCGCCATGATCATGCTGCGCGAGAGCGTGGGGCTCGACCGCTGGCTCTTGGTGCTGCTCGGCTTCGCCGGCGTCCTCGTCATCATCCGGCCCGGCTACGAGCGCGTCCCGATCGAGGCGCTGCTCGCGCTCGGTTCGGCCGTGCTGTTCGCGCTGTCCTCGATCTTGAACAAGCGCCTGATCAAGATCGAGAGCGGGACCTCGATCGTCTACGGCACGAACTTCTTCGTGGCGCTCAGCGGCCTCATCGTCGTGCTGTTCTGGGGCGTGCGCCCGACCTGGGCCGATCTCGGCGTCGTGGCGCTGATCGGCGTCGCCGGCGCCTTCGCCCAATACTGCCTCACCCAGGCGCTGCGCTACGGCGACGTGAGCTACGTGGCACCGTTCGAGTTCGTGCGCGTGCCGCTGGTGGCGCTCGCGGCTTGGCTGCTGTTCAACCAGGTGCCGCCGCCGATCTTCGGCCTCGGCGCCGCGATGATCTTCCTGAGCGTGCTGCTGCTGGCGCGCCGCGCCGCGCGCGCGAAGCCGCTTCCGGTCACGCGGCCGGCCGAGTGAGATGAGCCGCAGCGCCGATCCCGAGGCGGCGCCGGCTTTGCGGGCGCCGGCGGCGGTGCCCTGGGCCGCGACGCTCCACGCCGTTGGCGCGATCGCGATGTTCGTCGCGATGGCCGTGTGCATCCGCGCGCTCGCCGACCGGCTGCCCGCGGGCGACATCGCGTTCTACCGCGCCTTCTTCGGCCTGATGCTGCTCGTGCCGCTCGTGTTCGGCGGCGGCTGGGCGCGGGCGCGGCGCACGCTGGTGACCAAGCGCCTGCCGCTGTTCGCGCTGCGCGCGCTCTTCACCTATCTCGCCATCGCCGCGTACTTCTACGCGCTCACGAAGATCCCGATGGCCGAGGCGATCTCGCTGAGCACGACCTTGCCCATCTTCATGACCGCACTGGCCGCGATCGTGCTCGGCGAGACCGTCGGCATCCGCCGCTGGACAGCGGTGGCGCTCGGCTTCGTGGGCGCGCTCATCATCGTGCGCCCAGGCTTCGCTGCCGTGAGCTGGGCGGCGCTGACGGCCCTCGCCTCGGCCGTGCTCTACGCCGCCGCCGGCATCGTGGTGAAGCTGCTCGCGCGCACCGAGCCGCCGGGCCGCATCGTGTTCTACATGAACCTGCTCGTGGCGATCCTGGCGGCGGCACCGGTGCTCGTCGACTTCACGCCGCCGCGCTGGGCGGACCTGCCGTTCATTCTCGCGATCGGCGCCACCGGCACGGCCGCACATTTCTTCCAATCCAACGCGCTGAAGCGCGCCGATGCGAGCTTCGTGGCCCCGTTCGACTTCCTGCGCCTGCCGCTCGGCGCCGTCTGCGGCTACCTCATCTTCGACGACCGCCCCTCCGACTGGGTCTGGGTCGGCGCCGCGCTGATCTTCGCCAGCACGCTCTGGATCGCGCGGCGCGAGGCGATTCGAAAGTAAGAGCGCCCATCGTCATCCTGAGCGAAGCGAAGGATCTCTTGCGCGCAGGGCGGAAGCGTCGGCGGCGAGGGCTCGGTCCTGCATGCAAAGGGATCCTTCGCTGCGCTCAGGATGACGAGTTCATGCAGCGGTGTCCCACAACCGCCTCACCAGCCGCTTCGCCATCACCGTGGCGACGCGGCGGCGGTAGGTGCCCGGCGTGAACGTGGTCTTCATCGACATCAGCTGATCGCGGCAGAGGTCGTCGAGCGCCGCGAGCGTCGCGTCGGAGAACGGCTTGCCGCAGAGGGCGGCCGTGCCGTCGAGCAGCACGGCACGGGGGTTGGTGCCGGTGAAGGCGACGCGGAGATCGGCGAGCGTGGCGCCCGCGCGCTTCACGGCGGCGGCGACGCCGGCGACCGGATACTCGATCGATTTGCGGATGCGGATCTTGTCGTAGGCCGAGACGAGGCCGGGCACGTTCCGGGCGCGCACGCGGAGCACGATCTCGCCCGGCTTGATCGCCATGTAGTTCCGGCCGTCGCCGGTCGAGCCGTCCTGCTTCGAATAGCCGATGTAGAAGTCCCTGAGCGCCACGGTGCGCGCGCCGTCGGGCCCCGCGAGATCGATCTCGCCGCCATAGAGCAGGAACGCCGGCGCGAGGTCGCCGGAGAACGTGGCGAAGCACACGCCCTTGCTCTTGGGCGCCACGTGGCACATTTGCCCCACGGTTTTGAGGCAGTGCGCGTTGGCGCCGCGCCACCATTCGCTTTGATTGTAGAAGATGCAGCGCGTGTCGAGGCAGATGTTGCCGCCGACCGTGCCCATGTTGCGGTGGGTCGGCCCGGCGATCGAATCGGCGGCCTCGGCGATCGCGGGGTAGCGCGCCTTGACGGCGGCGTGCTGCGCGAGCTCGGCGAGCTTCACCGAGGCGCCGACCACGATCTCGTTCGCATCGGCCGCGATCGTGCGCAGCTCGCTCACCTCATTGGTCTCGATCAGCACCGGCGGCTTCTCGATGCCGCGGCGGATGTTGACGAGGATGTCGGTGCCGCCGCCAATCAGCCGGCTCGCCGGGTGCGCCTTCCGCGCCGCCAGCATCTCCGCCACCGTCTTCGGACGGATCACGTCGAATTCGTGCAGTGCGTCCATGGGCGCTAGGCCTTCTTCGCGTTGCGTGCGCGCTTCTCGAGCGCGGCGAAGATCTTGTCGGGCGTGAACGGCGCGTCGTCGAAGCGCAGGCCGGTCGCGTGGTGGATCGCGTTGGCGACCGCGGGGATGAAGCTCGCGAGCGAGCCTTCGCCGGCCTCCTTGGCGCCGAACGGCCCGTAGGGATCGTTGCTCTCGACGATGTGCGTGTGGATCGGCGGCGAATCGGCGATCGTCGGCACGCGGTAATCGAGCAGATTCGCCATCACCGGCAGGCCGTCGTAGTAGCCCATCTCCTCGCTCATCGCCTGGCCCATGCCCATCCAGACCGAGCCCTGGATCTGGCCCTCGACCGTGAGCCGGTTGAGCGCCTTGCCGCAATCGTGCGCGACCCAGACGTCTTCCACCTCGACCTCGCCGGTCTCCTCGTCGACGGCCACCTGCACCGCCTGCGCGGCGTAGGAGAAGCCCATGGTGCCGCCGATCGCGGCGCCGCGGTATTTCTTGCCGCCCCAGGATTCCGGGATCGTGTTGAAGTTGCCCTTGACCGTGATCGTGCCCGAATCCCTGAGCGCCTCGACCACGACTTCCTGGAAGGTGAGGCCCTTGTCCTGCGACGAGGCACGGTAGACCTCGCCCAACACCTCGATGTCTTCGGGCTTGGCATCGAGCTTCTTCGCCGCGGCCGCGACCAGCACGGCCTTCAGATTCTGCGCCGCCTGGATCGCGGCATTGCCGACCATGAAGGTGACGCGCGAGGAGTAGGAGCCGTTGTCCTTGGGCGTCACCGCGCTGTCCGACGCGATGATGCGGAAGCGGTCCATCGAAAGGCCGAGCACCTCGGCCGCCACCTGCACCAGGATCGTCGACGAGCCCTGGCCGATCTCGGCGGCGCCGGTGAGCAGCGTGATCGAGCCGTCGAAATCGAGCTTCAGGTTCACCGTCGCGTGCGGCTCGCCGGTCCAGTTCACGGGCTTCGACGCGCCCGAGATGTAGTGCGAGCAGGCGAAGCCGATGCCGCGCTTCCGGCCATCGGCGCGCGGCGGCAGCGATTGCCGCTTCACCTTCCAGCCGCTCGCCTGCTCGACCCAGTCGACGCACTCGGGCAGGCCGTAGGAATTCACCATCAAGTCGTTGAGCGTGAAGGTCGGCGCCCTCAGGTAATTCTTGCGCCGCACCTCGATCGGATCGAGGCCGAGCTTCTCGGCCAGCATGTCGATCATCGATTCGAACGCGAAGCGCGTGTTCACCGTGCCGTGGCCGCGGAACGCGCCGCAGGGCGGCGTGTTGGTGAGCACGCGGCGGCCGATGTAGCGCGCGTGCTGGAGATCGTAGATCGCGAACAGCATCGAACCGGCATAGAGGATCGTGACGATGCCGTAGCCCGAATAGGCGCCGCCGCGCTGATCCTGCTCCATCTCGACGGCCGTGATGCGCCCGTCCTTCGTCATCCCCATCTTCATGCGGATGTCGCTCTCCGGGCGGCCGCGATGCGTGATGAAGGTCTCTTCGCGGTTGACGACGAGGCGCACGCGCCCCTTCGCCTTGACTGCCAGCAATCCGCAGATGAGCTCGGGCTGCAAAGTCTCCGTGCGGCACCCGAAGCCGCCGCCGATGAACGGCTTGATCACGCGGATCTTCGATTTGTCCATCTTGAGCGTGCGCGACAGCATCAGGTGCACGTAGAACGGCACCTGGGTCGAGCACCAGACGGTCATGCGGTCGCGCAACGGGTCGTAGTCGGCGAGCGCCGCATGCATCTCGGTCTGCGCCTGGCAGACCTCGGCGGCGTGAAACGTGTGCTCGATGACGGCGTCCGAGGCGGCGAACTGCTTGTCGACCTCGCCCAAATCGAAGAACACGTCGCGCTCGATGTTGCCCGGGCGCTGCTCGAGAAGCTGCACGGCGCCGGGCGCCTTCGCGGCTTTCGCCGTGAAGTAGGCTGGCAGCTCCTTCACCCTGAGCTTGATCTTGGCGCAGGCTTCCTTGGCCGCGTGGATCGTGTCGGCGGCGACGGCGGCGACCGGCTCGCCCTTGTAGCGCGTGCGCCCGCGCGCGAGCGGGTATTCGGTGTAGGCGATCGGCAAGACGCCGTAGGTCATGTCGCAATCGTCGCCGGTGACGATCGCGCGCACGCCCGGAACCTTGCGCGCTTCCGCGAGATCGATCTCGAGGATCTCGGCATGCGCGTAGGGGCTGCGCAGGATCGCCGCCTCGAGCGCCGGCGCGTCGAGGATGTCGGCGGTATACTTGGCGCGGCCGGTGACCTTCTCGGGCCCGTCCACCATCGGCACGTATTCACCGATGGAGCGGACGCCGACCGGAATCGTGACTGGCTTCAGCATCTCGTTCATGGCTCCCTCGGCGCTAGGCGGCCGCCTTCAGGCCGCGCAGCCTTACGGACGCGTACTGCACCGCTTCGATGATCTTCACGTAGCCGGTGCAGCGGCAGATGTTGCTGCCGAGCGCGGCCCTGATCTCGTCGATGGAGGGATCGGCGTTGCGGCGCAGGAGGCCCTCGGCGGCCATGATGTAGCCGGGCGTGCAATAGCCGCATTGCGAGCCGAGCTTCAGGTGGAAGCCCTCCTGGATCGCGGCGAGGCGGCCGTCGCGCTCGAGCGATTCGATCGTCTCCACCGTCTTGCCTTCGACCGAGCAGGCGAGCGTGAGGCACGAGAGCTTCGGCGTGCCGTCGACCAGCACGGTGCAGAGGCCGCATTCGCCGCCATCGCAGCCGGTCTTGGTGCCGGTCATCATGAGCCGCTCGCGCAGATAATCGAGCAGCAGCATGTTGTCGGGCACCACGCCGTCGTGGCGCTTGCCGTTCAGCGTGAACGAGAGGATGCGCTTGGCCATGACGTCGAACTCCCGCGGGGCGGCAAATAGTTTCGACTCGAAATAATCAGTGTTGCCAATAATTGGTTTCTAAACCAATTTGTGTTTTTCGGCAAGGGTGGGGTGCGAGGCGATTTCCCGCACCGAAGTCGCGCAGGTTTTGGGACCGCGCGGCTCCAGCCGCGCAACGGCTTCACCCTGCGAAGGGCGCGCCTGGGGGCGCGCGATCCCAGCGCGCTCGCGTGACGACTACGACCGGAAACGAGTGCTCAGGCGTTGATCTGCACCGCGGGCGAGGGGAGATGCGTCCGCGCGGCGCTTGGAGCTGGAGGTGCGCCGGCAAGCTCCGGGAAGAAGCGGGTCCGCATCCGCTCGGCATATGCCAGGCACTTGGGCTGTGCGCGGAAGAAATCTCGAATCGGCGATTCGATCGGCGTTAGCACCGTCGGGGCCAAGGTGGCGAAGACGATCGCGTCGACGGTAGCGGGCTCATCGCCGAAGAAGAACGGGCCGTCGGACATGAACGTCAGCACCGCCCGCCAGTCGCGCAACGCGGATTCAAAGATATCCTGCTCGGCGTGGCGCAGGATGCCCTGGGCCCACAGCACCTTCTTGACGGCCTTGCGCACCGCGCGCGCCACGAACGCACGGATGATCGCCGGGACGGGCTCGAAGCGCGCATTCATGTGCTTGACCCCTTCGTCCCGGACGAGATGGGTGTAGGCCAGGATGAACGCGTAATGCTCCTCCAGGGTGCGCTGCACCAGCAGCGCGGTCGCCCGCTGCGCGGCGGTGAGCCGCGCGTCGGGGTCGACGCCGCGCGTCTTCACGAGATGATCGATGATGATCGCGCTGTCGGCGATGCGCACGCCGCCGTCCTCGATGAAGGGCAGCTTCCCTTTGGGACCCTTGCGCGGATCGGGCGTATCGACGACCTCGTAGGGAATGCCCGCAATCCTGAGCCAGGTCTCGAGCTTGCAGCAGAACGGGCTCACGTTCGGGATTCCGAACCGGCGCGGAAACTGGAAGAGCTTGATCGGCGAGGTATTCCTCATGAGGGCGCTCCTTCCGCGACGCGCGCGAACATCTGCAGCAATCGGCCCCAATCGCCCTCGGTCTCGAAGATGCGCCGCATCTGATCGCGGCGCGCGCCGTAGCGATCGAGACGGCGATGCTCGAGCTCGACACGCGTGCCGTCGCCGTCGGCGATGAAGAGAATCTCGATTTCGGTGTTGAGCTTGGGGTCGAATTGCCAGTCGGCATTGATGTCCCAGGTGAGCAGCAGGCGCGAGGGCGGCTCCCACGACAGCACGCGGCCCCAGTCGCACGTGCTGCCATCGTCGCCGCGCTCGTACCAGCGGCCGCCCACGCGCGGCTCGATGACCGCATCGACCGCATTCGCCTTGCCGATCTTGTACATCGCGAGCGGCCACCACGTGTCCATCTTCTCGGTGAACACGCGCCACGCCACGGCCGGCGGCGCCTTGACGCTCACGACCTTGCGCACGCTGTTGGGATCGCCGCCCGTCGTCTGGTCCCTCATCACGCCTTCCTTTCCTTGGCTGCATCGCGCTCGGCCGCCCGCTTGAAGGCGAGGAGCGTTTCGTCCCAGAAGCCGTCGAGCCAACTGCGCAACGCCGCGAGGCCGCGCGTGTCGACCGCGTAGAGGCGCCGCGTGCCCTCGGCGCGCACGACGACGAGTCCGGCCGCCTTCAGCACCTTCAGGTGCTGCGACACGGCGGGACGGCTCACTCTCATGCCCTCGGCGATCTCCCGCACCGAGCGCGTGCGGTCCCGAACCCGC
This sequence comes from Candidatus Odyssella thessalonicensis, assembly GCA_005240015.1. GTDB lineage: Bacteria > Pseudomonadota > Alphaproteobacteria > Bin65 > Bin65 > SBBV01. Next base: position 15,930 of record SBBV01000336.1, read on the forward strand.
TTGAACACCAAGCGACGGGTGGGATCGCCCAATGCGTCGAGAGTTCGTTCCGCAGCGATCATCGCGAGGATCCCTTTGGGCGCGGGTCAGCAGCGCGCCAGGCGACCAGTCCGTAAGTTAAAACTAACCGTAAGTCAAGACGAACGCATAATCCTGATATTCTTGACCTGATCGGGCTGAGACGTTCTCAAGGCGCTTTGAGAAAGCGTTTGGTGCCAACCGGCTCGCGCCGGGCTAGCGTTTGGAAGCAAAATTGAGGAACACGCGCATGGCCAAATATGCGATGGCGCTCGAAGCGCTGCTGCGCCGGTTCGGCACGC
>SBBV01000113.1 GCA_005240015.1 Candidatus Odyssella thessalonicensis
AGGCCGCGCTTCTGCACCGGCCCTTGAACGAGGCGACAATCACCGCTGCTGCCGCGGCCCTTGAGCGCGATTTCGCGCCGATCACCGACATGCGCGCGAGCGCGCGCTATCGCAGCGCGGTGGCGCGCAACCTGCTCTCGCGCTTCTACCGTGCCGAGGCGCTGGCGCCGGCCGAAACCCACGTGCTGCGCTACGGGACCTGAGCCGATGAAGCGCACACCGGAAGAGCTCTTGCGTTACGTCCGCCGCCCGATCGCGCACGACAGCGCGGCCAAGCATGTGAGCGGCGAGGCGCTCTATGTCGACGACGTGCCCGAGCCGCCCGGCACGCTCTACGCCGCGTTCGGCCTCTCGGCGCGGCCGCATGCGCGCATCCTGAAGCTCGATCTCGATCCGGTGCGCGCGGCGCCGGGCGTCGTCGCGATGATGGCGGCTCCGGATATTCCCGGCCGCAACGATTGCGCGCCGATCTTCGGCGACGATCCGATCTTCGCGGATGGAATCGTCGAGCATGTCGGCCAGTGCCTGTTCGCGGTCGCCGGTACGACCATCGAAGCGGCGCGCCGCGCGGCGCGGCTCGCGCGCGTCGACTACGAAGAGCTTCCCGCGCTGCTCACGGTCGAGGACGCGCTCGCGGCGAAGTCGCTGCTCGAGCCGCCGCAGGTGATGAAGCGCGGCGAGAGCCGGCATGCGATCGACCGCGCGAAGCACCGCCTCTCGGGCCGGCTCAGGATCGGTGGCCAGGAGCATTTCTATCTCGAAGGCCAGGTGGCGCTCGCCGTCCCCGGCGAGGACCGCGACATGTTCGTGCTGTCCTCGACCCAGAACCCCACCGAGATCCAGCACGTGTGCGCGGCCGCCCTCGGCATCCCCGATGCCGCGGTCACCGCCGAATGCCGGCGCATGGGCGGTGCCTTCGGCGGCAAGGAAACGCAGGCCGCGCAGTTCGCCGTCATCGCCGCGCTGCTCGCATGGCGCACCGGACGTCCGGTCAAGGCGCGCGCCGACCGCGACGACGACATGGAGATGACGGGGAAGCGCCACGACTTCATCATCGACTACGACGTGGGCTTCGGCGATGACGGCCGCATCGCCGGCATCGAGTTCATGCTGGCCTCGCGCTGCGGGCGCTCGGCGGATCTCTCGCTCGCGATCAACGATCGCGCGATGCTCCATTGCGACAACGCCTATTACCTGCCCAACGTCACGATCACGTCGTGCCGCTGCAAGACGCACACGGTCTCGAATACCGCGTTCCGTGGCTTCGGCGGCCCGCAAGGGATGATGGGCATCGAGCACGTGCTCGACGAGATCGCGCGCCGGCTCGGCAAGGATCCGCTCGATGTGCGCCGCGCCAATCTCTATGCCGGCAAGGGGCGCAACGTGACGCCCTATCACATGACGGTCGAGGACAACATCGCGCCGGCGCTGTTCGACGCGCTCGAGGCCAGCGCCGACTATCGCCGCCGGCGCAAGGAAATCGCGGCGTTCAACCGCACGAGCCCGATCCTGAAGCGCGGGCTTGCGCTCACGCCCGTGAAGTTCGGCATCTCGTTCACGACCACCCACCTCAATCAGGCCGGCGCGCTGGTGCACGTCTACACCGACGGCAGCGTGCATCTGAACCACGGCGGCACCGAGATGGGGCAGGGGCTCTACATCAAGGTGGCGCAGGTGGTCGCCGACGAGCTCGGCGTGAGCCTCGACCGCGTGAAGATCACCGCCGCCAACACCGGCAAGGTGCCGAACACCACGCCGACCGCGGCCTCGGCCGGCTCCGACCTGAACGGCATGGCCGCGCGCAACGCCGCGCGCGCGATCAAGGCGCGTCTCGCCGGCGTCGCCGCCGCCGAATTCGGCTGCTCGCCGCGCGCGATCGTCTTCGCCGAGAACCAGGTGCGCAACGGCCGCAAATCGATGCCGCTCGCGGCCGTCGCCAAGAAGGCGTTCCTGGCGCGCATTCCGCTTTCGGCGACCGGCTACTACCGCACGCCCAGGATCGCCTACGACCGCGCCAAGGCGCGCGGGCGGCCATTCTACTACTTCGCCTATGGCGCGGCGGCGTCGGAGGTCGTGCTCGACACGCTCACCGGCGAGTATCGCCTGCTGCGCGTCGATATCCTTCACGACGTCGGCAAGTCGATCAATCCCGCGGTCGACATGGGCCAGATCGAGGGCGGCTTCATCCAGGGCACGGGCTGGCTCACGAGCGAGGAGCTCTATTTCAATCCGGACGGCCGCCTCGCCACGCACGCGCCCTCCACCTACAAGATCCCGGTCGCCTCCGACTGCCCGGCCGATTTCCGCGTCGCGATCTATGCCCGGGGCAGGAACCGCGAGGCCTCCATCCACCGCTCGAAGGCGGTGGGCGAGCCGCCGCTGATGCTCGCGATCTCGGTCTTCCACGCGATCAAGGACGCGCTCTCGGCCGCCGCGGGGCGCGCCGTGCATCTCGACGCGCCGGCAACGCCCGAGCGCGTGCTGCTGGCGCTCGAAGACGCCGTCGCGGGCGCCGCTACCGAGCGAAAGGCCGCGGAATGAGCGCCTGGCTCGACGACTTGCATGCACTGCTTGCCGCCGAGACGCCGGCGGTGCTGGTCACGGTCGCCGCGGTGAAGGGCTCGGCGCCGCGCGAGGCGGGTGCTGTCATGATCGTGAGCGAAGACGGCCTCGCCGGGACGATCGGCGGCGGCCGGCTCGAATACCGCGCGGCGCGGCTGGCGCGCACGATGCTGCGCGGCGGTGCGCCGGCGCAGCTCCGCGAATTCCCGCTCGGCCCCGAGCTCGGCCAGTGCTGCGGCGGACAAGTGGCGCTGCATTTTCACCGCGTCTCGGCCGAGGACCGCGCCTGGCTCGATCCGCTGCGCGCGTGGCTCGC
>SBBV01000405.1 GCA_005240015.1 Candidatus Odyssella thessalonicensis
CACCATCGGCAGCGTGCGGTATTCGGGATGCAGCGGGAACGCGACCTTCCAGTCGATCGCCATCTTGTAGGTCGGCGATTTCTTCGCCGCCTCGAGCCACGCTTCCGGCACTCCGTCTTTCCGCGCTTGTTCGATCACCTTCGGATCGTTGGGATCGAGAAACAGAGAGAGCTGCGCCGGATAGAGCTTGGTCTCGTCCTCGACGCTGGCGACCTCTTCGATTCGGTCCGCGTCATAGAGCAGGACACCGAGATAGCGGATGCGGCCGACGCAGGTTTCCGAGCACACGGTGGGCTCGCCCACCTCGATGCGCGGATAGCAAAAGGTGCACTTCTCGGCTTTGCCGCTCTGCCAGTTGTAATAGATCTTCTTGTAGGGGCAGGCGGAAACGCACATGCGCCAGCCGCGGCACTTGTCCTGGTCGATCAGGACGATGCCGTCTTCCTCGCGCTTGTAGATCGAGCCCGACGGGCACGAGGCGACGCAGGCCGGGTTGAGGCAGTGCTCGCAGAGGCGCGGCAGGTAGAACATGAAAGTGTTCTCGAACTGCCCGTAGATTTCCTTCTGCAGGTGGTCGAAGTTCTTGTCCTTCGCGCGCTTCGCGAATTCGGTGCCGAGGATCTCTTCCCAGTTCGGGCCCCAGACGATCTTCTCCATGCGCTGGCCGGTGACGAGCGAGCGCGGCCGCGCCGTTGGCATGGTCTGGCTCTCGGGCGCCGTCTGCAGGTGCTCGTAGTCGAAGGTGTAGGGCTCGTAGTAGTCGTCGATCTCGGGCAAATGCGGGTTGGCAAAGATCTGCGCCAGGATGCGCCACTTGCCGCCGAGCTTCGGACGGATCTTGCCGTTCCTGCCGCGGACCCAGCCGCCCTTCCACTTCTCCTGGTTCTCCCACTCCTTGGGATAGCCGATGCCGGGCTTGGTCTCGACGTTGTTGAACCAGGCGTATTCGATGCCTTCGCGCGAGGTCCAGACGTTCTTGCAAGTGACGGAGCAGGTGTGACACCCGATGCACTTGTCGAGGTTCAGCACCATCGCGATTTGAGCGCGGACTTTCATCGGATCCCTTCCTTGACTACTCGGCCGCCGCGGCGCGCGGCGCCGTCAACGGCTCTTCCATCCAGTCGACTTTCGTCATCTTGCGCACGATCACGAACTCGTCGCGGTTCGTGCCGATCGTGCCGTGGTAGTTGAAGCCGTAGCTCTGCTGCGCGTAGCCGCCGATCATGTGCGTGGGCTTGGGGCAGGTGCGCGTGACCGAGTTGTGGATGCCGCCGCGCGCCTGCGTAAGCTGGCTTCCAGGCGTATTCACGATCTTCTCTTGCGCGTGATACATGAGCGTCATGCCCTCGTTCACACGCTGGCTCACCACCGCGCGCGCGACGATGGCGCCGTTGGCATTGAAGAGCTCGATCCAGTCATTGTCCTCGACACCGATCTTCTTGGCGTCGATTTCGCTGAGCCACACCACCGGACCGCCGCGATTGAGCGTGAGCATGATGAGATTGTCCGAATAGGTGCTGTGGATGCCCCATTTCTGGTGCGGCGTGATGAAGTTGAGCGCGATCTCGGGATTGCCGTTCGATTTCTTGCCAAGCAGCGGCGTCACGGTCTTGGTGTCGATCGGCGGCTTGTAGAGGCAGAGCGCCTCGCCGAACGCGATCATCCAGGGATGATCCTGGTAGAGCTGCTGGCGGCCGGTGAGCGTCCGCCACGGGATCAGCTCGTGCACATTGGTGTAGCCCGCGTTGTAGCTCACCTTCTCGGACTCGAGCCCGCTCCAGGTGGGCGACGAGATGATCTTTCGCGGTTGCGCCTGCAGATCGCGGAAGCGGTGCTTCTCGTCCTCGCGGTGGATCGCGAGATGGGTGTGGTCGCGGCCGGTCTGCTTGGCGAGCGCTTCCCAGGCCTTCACCGCGACGTGGCCGTTGGTCTCAGGGGCCAGCGTCAGGATCGCCTCGATCGCGTCGAGATCCTCCTCGAGCTTCGGCATGCCTTGCGTGACGCCCGGCTCGGTGACCATGAAGTTGAGCTCTTTCAGGAACGCAACTTCCTCCTCGGTCTTCCACGTGATGCCCTTGCCGCCATTGCCGAGCTTGCCGAGCAGCGGGCCCAGCGCCGCGAACTTCTTGTAAGTGTTGGGGTAGTCGCGCTCGACGACGGTCATCGCCTGCGCCGTCTTTCCGGGCACGAGCTCGCACTCGCCCTTCTTCCACTCCTTGGGCTGGAACGGCTGCGCTAGCTCGGCCGGCGTGTCGTGCAGGATCGGCGATAGGACGAGGTCTTTCTCGACGCCGAGATGGCCGACGCACACCTCGGAGAACTTCTTCGCGATGCCGCGGAAGATCGCCCAGTCGCTCCTCGCCTCCCAGGCCGGGTCCACCGCGCGCGAGAGCGGGTGGATGAACGGGTGCATGTCGGAGGTGTTGAGGTCGTTCTTTTCGTACCAAGTGGCCGTCGGCAGCACGATGTCGGAGTACATGCACGTCGTCGACATGCGGAAGTCGAGCGTCACGACGAGATCGAGCTTTCCTTCCGGCGCTGGATCGCGCCACTTCACTTCGAGCGGCTTCTCGCCGCCCTCGGCGCCCAAATCCTTGCCGAGCAAGCCGTGCTGCGTGCCGAGCAGGTACTTCAGGAAATATTCGTGGCCCTTGCCGCTCGAGCCCAAGAGGTTCGAGCGCCAAACGAAGAGATTGCGCGGGAAGTTCTTGGGATTGTCGGGATCCTCGCAGCTCATCTTGAGCGCGCCGGACTTCAGCGCGGCCGCGGCGAAGGCGGGCGCTTCCTGGCCCGCGCGCGCGGCCTCCTTGGTGAGCTGCAGCGGATTGACTTCGATCTGAGGCGCCGAGGGAAGCCAGCCCATGCGCTCGGCGCGCACGTTGAAGTCGATGAGACTGCCCTGGAGCGTGCCCTTGGCGAGCGGCGAGAGGATCTCGTTGATCTGCACCTTCTCGTAGCGCCATTGGCTCGAATGCGCATAGAAGAACGAGGTCGAGTTCATCTGGCGCGGCGGGCGGCTCCAATCGAGCGCGAACGCGATGGGCTGCCAGCCGGTCTGCGGGCGCAGCTTCTCCTGCCCGACATAGTGCGACCAGCCGCCGCCCGACTGGCCGACGCAGCCGCACATCACCAGTAGGTTGATGATGCCGCGATAGTTCATATCGGCGTGGTACCAGTGGTTCACGGCCGCGCCGAGGATGACCATAGACTTGCCGCGGGTCTTGTCGGCTGTGGCCGCGAACTCCCGTGCGACAGCGACCACATCGGCGCGCTTCACGCCCGTGATGCGCTCTTGCCACGCCGGCGTGTAGGGCACGTCGTCGTCGAACGACTTCGCGCAATCGCCGCCCAAGCCGCGATCGATGCCGTAGTTCGCGAGGAAGAGGTCGAACACCGTGGCGACCAGCGCCTCGCCATCCTTCAGCGCTACGCGCTTGGCCGGCACGTTCCGCATCAGCACGTCGGCATGATCGGTCGAGTGGAAGTGCTCGTGCGCGATGCCCCCGAAATAGGGGAAGCCGACCGGGACGATCTCGTCGCTGGAGTCCTTCAGCGAAAGGCGCGGCTTGAACTCCTGCTTGTTCGCGGCGTCGCGGCTCTCGAGGTTCCACTTGCCCTGCTCGCCCCAGCGAAAGCCGATAGAGCCGGTGGGAATCACGACCTCGCCGGTCGCTTCGTCGACCGCGAGCGTCTTCCAATCCGGATTGTTGGCCTCGCCCTTGTTGCCGGCGAAGTCCGACGCGCGCAGGAAGCGGTCGGCGACGAAGCGCCCATCCTTCTTCACGAGCCGCACGAGCTGCGGCATGTCGGAGTAGCGGCGGCAGTAATCCTCGAAATAGGAGCTTTTGCCGGGAGTGGCGTGATACTCCTTCAATATCACGTGGCCCATCGCCATCGCGAGCGCGGCATCGGTGCCCTGCTTCGGCGCCAGCCAGATGTCGCCGAACTTCGACGCTTCGGAATAATCCGGCGTCACGGTCACGATCTTAGTGCCCTTGTAGCGGACTTCAGTCATGAAATGCGCGTCGGGCGTCCGCGTCTGAGGCACGTTCGAGCCCCAGAGCATGATGAACATCGAATTGTACCAGTCCGCGCTCTCTGGCACGTCGGTCTGCTCGCCCCACGTCTGCGGCGATGAGGGCGGCAGGTCGCAATACCAGTCGTAGAAGCTCATGCAGACGCCGCCGATGAGCGAGAGATAGCGCGAGCCGGCGGCGTACGAGACCATCGACATCGCCGGGATCGGCGAGAAGCCGATGACGCGGTCGGGGCCCCAGGTCTTGACCGTGTAGGCGTTGGCGGCGGCGACGATCTCGTTCGCCTCGTCCCAATCCACGCGCACGAAGCCGCCGAGGCCGCGCACCTGTTTGTACTCGCGCGCCTTCGCCGGATCCTCGACGATCGAGGCCCAGGCGTTCACGGGATCGCGGTGCTGCTGCTTCGCGTCGCGCCAGAGCCGCGCGAGGCGGCCGCGCACCATCGGGTATTTCAGGCGCTGCGCGCTATAGAGGTACCAGGAATAGCTCGCGCCGCGCGCGCATCCGCGCGGCTCGTGGTTCGGCAGATCGGGTCGCGTCCTCGGATAGTCGGTTTGCTGCGTTTCCCAGGTGACGATGCCGCCCTTGACGTAGATCTTCCACGAGCACGAGCCCGTGCAGTTCGTGCCGTGTGTCGAGCGCACGATGCGGTCGTAGGACCAGCGATTGCGGTACGCCTGCTCCCAGGTGCGATCCTCGTTCGTGACGACACCATGCCCATCGGCGAAGGTGTCGACGTTCTTCTTGAAGAACAGCAGGCGGTCGACGAAGTGGCTCATTGGATCCTCGCTTGAGACGTGCTCAGCAGGGCGCTTCAGCGCCCTTGCGGGCGTAGAGCGCCCAGTTGATGGCGATGTTTCCGGCGTAAAAGATCGCAGCCCAGTAGAAGAACGCGACCGGCGTTCCGAAGAACTGCAGCGACAGGCCCATCATCAGGCCCGCGGCGAAGGGGCCGTAGGCGGCCATCGCGCTGGTCCAGCCGATGACGCTCGATGCCTGGCGCGGCGCGAACAGCATCGGCATCTGCTTGAAGGTCGATGCATTGCCGATGCCGGCGAAGGTGAAGAGGCCGAGCATGAAGGCGAGGAAGGGCCAGAACTCGCCGACCGACTTCGGCGCCATGAAGAAGGTCGCACCGATCACACAGATCAGCATTCCGATGCCGGCCAAGTGTGTGACCTTTGCGCCGCCGTATTTGTCGCTGATCGGGCCTGCGATGACGCGCGCGATCGAGCCTACGAGCGGTCCCAAGAACGCGTAAGCGAGGGGATCGGGCGCGTTCGGGAAGTGGCCGTAGAGTGTTTTGATCAGCAGCGGGAAGGTGGCGGCGAAGCCGGCGAACGACCCGAAGGTCATGATGTAGAGGGTCGTCATGAAGAAGCCGTGCTTCAGCTTGAAGATGTCGAGCTGCTCCCTGACGTTCGCGCGCACCGGGATGCTCTTCAGCATCACCCAGGCGACGATCGCGAAGACCGCGATGAATGGCACGTAGATGAGCGCCGCGTTCTGGATCCACACCGGCTTCTGGCCCGCTTGGGTGGTGAGGATCTGCGAATCGCCGCCGAACGCGCCGAACAGCGCGAAGCCGATGATCCACGGTGTCACGAACTGCACGATGCTGACGCCGAAATTGCCGATACCGGCCTGTATGGCGAGCGCCGTACCCTGCAGGCGCTTCGGGAAGAAGAGGCTGGTCGACGGCATGAACGACGAGAAGTTTCCGCCGCCCAAACCAGCGAGAAACGCGAGCGCCATCAGCACCCAGTAGGGCGTTGTGGGATCTTGCACTGCAAAGAATAGCCCGACCGCGGGGATCAGCAGCGACAGGGTCGAGAACGCCACGACATTGCGCGTGCCGTAGAGCGGCACGAGAAAGGTATGGACGATGCGCAGCGTGCCGCCCGCGAGGCCGGGCATGGCGGCGAGCCAGAAGAGCTGCGCGGTTGTGAATTTGAATCCGATCGCCGGTAGCCGCACGACCAGCGCGCTTATCAGGAACCACACCGCGAAGGCCATGGTGAGGCCTGCGGTGGTGATGCCGAGCGTGCGCCAGGCGAGCGGCCTGCCTTCGCTGCGCCAGAAGGCTTCGTTCTCCGGCTCCCAGCGCGAGAGCCAAGTCCCCTTGCGCGGCGCAGCGGCGACGGGCGTCTCTATCGTGGTGGCCATTGTCGTTGTCTCCAGCGGATCCGTTGTGCGCTCAGCCATGGGCGGGCTGCGGCACGCCAAGCGGCCGCTTCGAGGTTTCGTGCGTACCGGGAACGGGCGCGGGCTTGCCGAGCACTTCGAGCTCGGGCAGATCGCGCGGGCCGGCGAGCGCGGGCGCCTGCTTCTTCTCCATGCGCAGGATCGCGAAGTGCATCCAGGTGAGTGCCATCGCGACGAGCAGGAAGAGCAGCATGAAGCAGCTCGTCCAC